>JAADFY010000028.1 GCA_013152625.1 Alphaproteobacteria bacterium | reverse complement strand
GCCACCCCATCGAACGATGCCCGCCAACTGCCAGGCCAGATCATCTGCCGTGACATCCTCAGGCTCGGGGTTGGAAATATCAAAGAACCGCCCGGAGAGGGTCGACTTGGGAATGGGGTTTTGGAATCGCCTGTCGTAGGGGCTCATCAGGCCACCGCGGCTTCCGCACGTTTTCCGCACAGATATGATTGGATGTTTTCGGTGCGTTCTGGGTCTAAAATGCCAGATTCCGTTGCAAAAACAAAGAGGGGTGTGCCGTGTGAAGGCAGTGCTCTCCCGCTGAGCTACACACCCGCCGCCTTCCGAATTTTCATTCACAAGGCGTGGATACCTTTAATACAGTTGGCCCGACGCGCCAATAGGTCTTGCTCAAACGACCCGCCACCAAGAGTCGCCCGGTGCGGCCATTTTTCCGCACCCGTGTGTATCAATCCAGACGCTGACATCCTATGACATGGCTGGCGCCAGACACAACGGCGCACCCCAGCACAACAGGACCAGATGTCGATCAAGGGTCAACCAAGGGCAACGATCAAGGACGTGGCGCGGGCGGCCGGCGTTTCGCCCATGACCGTCTCCAACGTTTTGAACGGACATCGCCAATTTGTCGGCGCCGCCACCAGAAAGCGGGTCGAGCGCGAAATCGCCCGCCTGAATTACCGCCGCCAGGCCAATGCGCGCAACCTGCGCGTCTCTCAACAACGCTCCGTTGGTATGGTGATATTCGACGATTCGCCGTTTTTTCTGGCCGATTTTTTCACCGCCCAGGTCGTAGCCGGCCTGACGAATTTTCTAAATCTCGCCGATTACACCGTCACCATTCAGGGTATTCGCCACGATCAGTTGCGCCATTCCGTTCTGGTGCGCAATCTCGAAGTGGCCGGATTTTGCGTCATGCTTTCGGGCCCGAAACAAAAGCGCCGTCAGGTGGTGGATGAACTCGCGCGCCTCAATCAACCGGTCATTCTTCTCCAGGAAGCCCTCGAACGCAAAAACCCCGATTTTTGTGTGGTGCGCCAGGATGATTTTGCCGGCGGCACCCTTATCGCCGATCATCTCGCCGCCCGGGGCGTTCATCGCCTTCTTGTCATTGTGCCCAAACAGGACTGGCCGGCGGTGGAAAACCGGGTCGCCGGCCTGACCGATGCCATTGCCGGCACCAGTCCCGGTGCCTCGGTCACGGTCATAAAATCAAAGACCGAAGGTTTCGATGACGTGCAGGCGGCCGTGGCCACCCACCTGGACGCAAACCCCTTGCCCGATGCGATCGTCGGCGCCAACGATTCCCTGGCCGCCGCCGCCATGTTTCACCTCGCTGACAGGGGGATAAGTGTCCCCGAAGATGTCAAAGTGGTTGGGTTTAATGGTTTCGAAGCCCACCGGTTTGCCCGGCCCACCATCACCACCGTGGTGTCCGCGCCTTACAAAATTGGCAAAGCTGCGGCCCGGCAGATTCTGGGGCGGCTTGAAACAGGCGGCTTTGAAAAAAGCGACATTGTGCTCCCGGTTCATTTCAAGCCCGGCGCCACAACCTGACATAACCCGTGATCGTTAAATAGCGGCCTTTGAAGTCGAAAAATGTGCTGGATGGCCCGGTTATACTGGTTTTTGAGAAGCCTTGCGCGCTCCCTGACCGGTGATTGACAATGGGTTTCATTTAACGTTACATGTTTTTCCGATACTGAACTGATCTTCAGGGCCCGCCCGGCAGGCGCAACCCAAAGCGTGAATATAAGCGCAAATTGCGGTCAATCAGGCGCCGGGGGGGGGCCGGGATAACACCGGCCCGGGGGAAGAATACTCGAAGGCCGAAATGGCCGATTTATCTCTTGCCAGCGCGTAAGGGGGGAGGACGTTCAAATGGCCGGATCGGGCCGAAAATCCACTGCTTTTCGCAGCGCCGAGTGGTTCGCCAGCTCCGGCAAGTACGGGTTCGTTGCCCGCTCGTGGATGAAAAGTCAGGGCTTTGGTCCCGAACTGTTCGACGGTCGCCCGGTCATCGGTATTTGCAATACCTGGTCTGAACTGACCCCCTGCAACCGGCATCTTCGCGAACTGGCCGGACACGTTAAACGCGGTGTGTTGCTGGCCGGCGGGTTTCCCCTTGAGTTCCCGGTCATGAGTCTGGGCGAACCCCTGATGCGGCCGACGACCATGTTGTTCCGCAATCTGGTTTCCATGGATGTCGAAGAGACTATCCGCGCCAATCCCATCGATGGCGTGGTGTTGCTGGCCGGGTGCGACAAGACCACGCCGGCACTGCTCATGGGCGCTGCCAGCTGTGACATCCCCACCATTCTCGTCTCCGGCGGCCCGATGTTAAACGGCCGGTTTCAGGGCCGCGACCTGGGTTCAGGCACGGATATTTTCCGCTTTGACGATGACTTCCGGACCGGAAAACTGAGCAAAGACGACTATGCCGCCGCCGAAGCGGCCATGTCCCGTTCCGCCGGGTCGTGCCAGACCATGGGCACGGCGTCCACCATGGCCACCCTCGGCGAGGCTCTCGGAATTGCGCTGCCCATGAACGGGTCCATTCCAGCCCCGGACAGTCGGCGCCAGGTCCTGGCCGAACAATCCGGCAAACGCATCGTCGACCTGGTTCAAAACGGGCACGCCATATCCTCGATCATCACCAGACAGGCATTCGAAAACGCAGTTGTGGTCAACGGCGTCATCGGCGGATCCACCAACGCCGTCATACATCTTCTGGCTCTGGCCGGCCGCCTGGGCGTCCCTTTTGACCTTAATGACTGGGACACACTGGGCCGCGACCTGCCGTGCCTTTTGGACCTGAAACCCTCCGGCCGGTTCCTGATGGAGGAATTTTTCCACGCCGGCGGCCTGCCCGCCCTAATGGCCAGAATTCCCGATCGCCTCCACCTGGACGCGCCCACTGTGGACGGAGTACCGATTGGCGACCGGCTCGCACATGCACAATGTTATAACGACGAAGTCATCCGACCGGTGGATAATCCGGTTGCCAGCCAGGGTGGCATAATCGTGTTGCGCGGCAATCTCGCCCCCGGCGGCGCCGTAATCAAACCCTCCGCCGCTTCCCCCGATTTAATGGTGCACCGCGGCCGGGCGCTGGTATTTGAAACCGCCGATGATTTCAGAGCCGGGATTGATGATCCCGATCTCGACGTCGATGCGACGACGATCCTGGTGTTAAAAAACGCCGGCCCGGTCGGGTATCCCGGCATGCCCGAAGTGGGCAATCTGGCCCTGCCCAAAAAGCTGTTGCAACAAGGTGTCACCGATATGGTGCGCATTTCCGACGGTCGCATGAGTGGCACCGCCTTTGGCACCGTGGTCCTCCATGTCACCCCTGAAACGGCGGTCGGCGGACCACTGGCGCACTTGAAAACCGGTGACATCGTGCGCCTTGATGCCCAAAGCGGCACTCTGGACCATGAAGTCCCGGACGATGAAATGGCCCGCCGGCGCACCGCGTGGACCCCGCCCGAACCCGCTTATGACCGCGGGTACGGTCGCATGTTTATCAACTCGGTTCTGCAGGCCGATCAGGGGGTCGATTTTGACTTTCTGATCGGATCCAGCGGTACGCCGGTTTCAAAACTGCCGTTCTAGGGGCAGGACCCCCGGGAAGAAGGATAAAAGGTAAAATGTCAGAAGCCGCCGACATCCTGCACGACCGCCCCGGCATTTTCCCCCTAGAGTGGGAGACGCTGTTTACCGCCGTTCTGTCCGATGCTCTGGACGCCTTGGGGCGCAGGCACCAGGCCATGTCCCCGCGCATCCGCCCCCTGGACGACACCCTAAAACTTTGTGGGCGGGCCCGTACCGGTCTTTACACCGAAGTCGACAGCGTCGCGGAGGGCGAGAACCCCTACGAACTGGAAATCGCCATCGTTGACGATCTCAAACCCGGAGATGTCGTCGTATTCGCGTGCGGGGGGTCCACCCGCATTGCGCCCTGGGGTTCATTGCTAAGCACCGCGTGCCGGGCCCGGGGAGGGATTGGATGCATCACGGACGGTTACGTGCGCGATGTGACCCAGATCCGTGCCATGGGCCTGCCGGTCTTTCACGGCGGCATAGCGCCGCTGGATTCCAAAGGTCGCGGCCACGTCACCGCCATCGATGTTCCCATCGTTTGTGACGGGGTCGAGGTTTCTCCCGGCGACCTGATCTTTGGCGATGCCGATGGTGTTGTTGTCATTCCCAAAAAGCTCGAAGCCCAGGTGCTAAGCATCGCTTTTGACAAAATCAATGGCGAAAACCATTCCCTCAGGGAGTTGCTGGACGGGTCCTATCTACGTGACGTTTACGCAAAATACGGAGTGCTGTGATGGACGAGCGCGCTGAAACATCCACCCCCCCGATAGCCGCCGCCAGGCCCCGGCATTCCCTTGGTGAATTCGTTGGCCGGCTCGCCAAGATCGAGGGTGCCGCCATCGCTCTGGTCCTGATCCTTTTGTTGGTTTTGTTCATGTTTACCGCACCGCGCGCCTTTACCGGCTACCGCATTTACATGAGCTTTCTGGCCACAGTGCCCCCCCCCATGATCATCGCCCTGGGTCTGACCCTTGTGGCCACGGCAGGCGAAATGGACCTGTCGTTTCCCTCCATCGTCGCCTTTTCCTCCTATGTGTTTTCTGCGCTGTACCAGAACTACGAGCTTACCTGGCTGGCCTTTGCCGCCGCCCTGCTGACCGGCTCCGTTCTCGGGTTTGCCAACGGTCTGATCGTTACCCAGCTCGGCATCCCCTCTCTGATCGCCACCCTGGCCACCCTGTTCCTGTGGGGCGGGCTGGTGACCGTGGTTTCGAACGGGGTTTCCGTGGCCATTCCCGAAATCGTCAACGAGACCATTCACACTATATTTGTCGGCCGGATCGGGGTGTTCCCGGTCCAGATACTTTGGGCCTTTGGAATGGTGGTTCTGATCTGGTTTATCCTGCACCGCCACCGTTTTGGCGAAGCCATCCTGTTCATTGGCGATAACCCACGGGTGGCCAGGGTTGTCGGCATCGCCACCAACCTGGAAAAGGTCAAGCTGTTTACCCTCATGGGCGTGCTGTCGGCCTTTGCCGGCGTCTTGCTGACCATGGAAACCAACACCTATTTTTCCTCTCAGGGTATGGGTTACCTGCTTATCGTCATCGCGTCGGTTTTTATCGGCGGCACTTCGATATTTGGCGGATCCGGCATGGTCATTGGCACCATGATCGGCGCGCTGATCGTTGCCATAATCGAGGCCGGTCTGGTGGCCAGCGGCATTCGCGGCTTCTGGACTCAATTTTTCATCGGCGTCGTTTTCATCGTCTCCGTCACCATGAACACCGCAATCGCGGACCCCGACAAGGTTCCGTTGCTCAAAAGGCTTCGCTCTCGCGCGAGGAACTGATCAAAACCAAGGAAGGAACAACGCAATGCGTAAATTACTCAAAGGCCTGGCTGGCCTGGCGTTTTCAGCCCTCTTGCTGGCGCCGGCTGCATCGATTGCCCAGGAGGAAGTGGATAGCGGTCTAACCGTTTACTTCCAGTTGGGTGGTAATCCCGGCGACACCGCAACCCTGGCCCGCGAACTCGGCGCCCGCGCTGCCGCCCGGGTGCTCAACGTCAATCTCATCGAGCAGCATTCCGGCTGGAACCCGCAAAAGATGCTCACCCAGGCCAATGAGGCCCTGGCCGCCCAGCCCGACGCCATTATCATCATGGGCCATCCCGGCACCGACGCCATGACCTCGTTCATCGGCAAAGCCAAGGCCGACGGCATTGTTGTCATTGTCAACAACAATGCTCTGCCGGGCACCGGCCTGAGCTATTTCGGGCTCGACAATTACGGCGCCGGCCGCAACCTGGCCTCCTTAACCATTGACAATGGTGATCTGCAGGCCGGCGACAAGGTTGTGGTATATGGCGCCTTTGCTGAAGGTGCGGCGGGTAACATTGTTGCCAAGGGCTCGATGGACGTGCTCGATGAGGCCGGCATCACCTATGACAAGCTGCAATGGTCCAACGAAGCGGTTGCCGACCCGTCCCTGTCAATACCGGTCCTCATCGCCTATCTGGAATCCAACCCGGACGCCAAAGCGATTATCGTGGCCGGCCATGGCGGCATAACCGCGGTGCTCGACAAGGTGCTCAAGGGCGCGGGCAAGGCGCCCGGCGAAGTGTCGGCTTCCGGTTTTGATTTGTCCTCGGCTGCCATTCAGGGCGTCAAGGACGGCTTCATCACCGTTATTCTGGACCAGCAACCCTATCTGCAGGGGTTCCTGCCGGTGCTCGCAGCCGTTCTTGAAAGCAAATATGGACTGGCCGGCCTTAACGTGAATACCGGCGGCGGTTCCATGACCCTTGAAAATGTCGAGGCCATGGAAGCCTTGATAAAAACCGGCATTCGTTAACCGGTAAGCGAGTACAAAAAATGACTTCCAGCCCCCTCGTCCGCTTTGAAAATATCGGCAAGAACTACGGCAAGATTGTCAGTTTGAAAAACATCACACTGGAAATCGGCGCCAATGAGATTGTCGGTCTGATCGGCGACAACGGGGCTGGAAAGTCGACCCTGATAAAAGTGCTGACCGGTGTTGAAACCCCCACCAGTGGCAACCTTTACATCCATGGCAGGAAAATCAACACCGCAGGATACAACGTGCGCCGGGCCCATGAATTGCGCCTGGAAACCGTTTATCAGGATTCTTCCCTGGGCGAAAAACAGCCCCTGTGGCGCAATTTCTTCGTCGGGCGCCCCATCACCAACTGGCTCGGATTCATAGACGTCAAAGCGGAAAAGAAAATTGCCGAGCACATTATGCGAACCGCGATCGGCTTTCGCAGCGCCGGCATTTCCGTCGACACCCCGGTCAGCCATCTCTCTGGAGGCGAACGCCAGGGGGTGGCCATTGGCCGGGCCATGCACTTTGACAGTGACCTGATCATTCTCGACGAACCCACCGTGGCCCTGGCGCTCAAGGAAGTGCAAAAGGTCCTGGACTTCATCCGCTCCATCAAGGCCGGCGGGCGCTCGTGCATCTATATCGAGCACAATATTCATCACATCCACGAGGTATGTGACCGCCTGATCATTCTCGACCGGGGCGAACTGGCCCTCGACACCCCGACCTCCGCCATGACCTACCCCGAGCTGTCCGAATTCCTGTTATCGCTGCACACCCCGACCTCCGGGGCAAACTGAACAAGCACAAGGCACCAAAACCATGCCGGACCGACCCATCTTCGATTGCCACGTCAACATCTGGAACGACGAGCATGAGTTACCGCTGTTTAAGACCCAGCTCTCAAGGGTCCGGCCCGGCGATCTCAAAACCCGCTCTGACGCCGACACCATTTACAAAGCCATGTCCGGCGCCGAAAAAGCCATTGTTTTTGCCATCCGCTACGGGGATTCCGTCGGCATTGAAAGCACCGACGAAACCACTGCCGCAGCGGTTACGAAATACCCGGACAAGCTGGTCGGTTTTGCCTATGCCGACCCCCGCCGCCCCGATTGCATGGAAATGCTGCGTCACGCCATTGAGGATCTGGGACTCAAGGGAGTCAAGTTCGGCCCCATCTATAACGGCGTCGGATTAAGCGACAAACGCCTGGACCCGGTCTATGAGTATTGCTCGAAAAACAACATCCCCCTGACCATGCACATGGGCACCACTTATGCCCGCAACGCCCCGGTGGATTTTGGCCGCGCCATTCATGTGGAGCCCGTGGCCCTGCGCTATCCCGATCTGACCATGATATTGGCCCATATGGGTCATCCCTGGTTTGAGGATTGCATTGCCGTGGTCCGCAAACAGCCCAATGTCTTTTGTGAGATCTCGGCCCTGTATTACCGGCCCTGGCAATATTACAATATCCTCATCGCCTCTCAGGAATACAAAATCATCGACAAGATATTCTTTGGCACCGATTTTCCCTTCACCACCATAGATGAGTCGGTTGCCGGCCTGCGCACGATCAACGACCAGGTCGAAGGAACACGCCTGCCCCGGGTATCCCCTGAGACGATAGACGCCATAATCCATTCAAACCCGTTCGAACACTGGTGGCACGGCGATAATCCGTTAAGCTGAACTGCCGCTAAACGTCGCTTTTTTCAAGCGCCAGTGCATTTTCAAACGCTTCAAGTTCCGCCCCGCTGATGCCCACTTCATGGCTGGAGGCGGGATAAGCCCCCGAGGCCACATCGGCGGCAAATTCGCGGAACGCAGCGACGCGTTCGCGCTGCAACCGGTCATACTCGGCGGCAAAATTGCGGTAGACCTTGGAATGGCGCGGCACATGGCCCCGGTTTTGCCCCAACACATCGTCGGTGAACAAATATTGCGCATCGCATCCCGC
>JAADFY010000027.1 GCA_013152625.1 Alphaproteobacteria bacterium | reverse complement strand
GATCACGCCAATCATTTCGCGCTGATCCCAAGCGTGATCCCCCAATGTCACCACATCGGCCCCCGCCTCACGTAAATGCCGGTAATGGTTTTCGGTCAGCCCGCGCCCGTGGCTGGCATTTTCCCCGTTTACAATAACGAACTCAAACCCGTGTCGCTTGATGAGCCCCGGCAGGTGATCGGCAATCGCCCGCCGGCCCGATTTTCCCATCACATCGCCCAGAAACAAAATGCGCATGAGCTCAGGAATTAAACCGGGTCACGCCGATTTCCGTAATCAGGATATCCAGCGGCACATCATGGGGTTCCCGGGGGATTTCACTTATTTCCTGGGCCGAGAATGCATACCCCACCAGTCTGGGCCGCCGGTCCAGGCTTTCCAGCGTCCGGTCATAATAGCCCCCCCCGTAACCGAGGCGGGTGCCTGTGCTGTCAAACCCAAGCAGCGGCATCAGCACCACATCGGGGGTGGCCAGCGGCGCGCTGCCCGCCGGTTCCAGAGTGCCGAACCCGGCCGGATAGAGCGGTTGGCCCGGCTCCCACAACCGAAAGGTCAGCCCCGTTTCCGCTTCGCCCACCACCGGCAGGCACACCCGCCACATATCATCCATGAGCTTCGTCAAAACCGGTTTGCAGTCTATTTCATCGCGGATCGGCCAGTAACAGGCAATGGTGTCGCCACGGGCAAAGGGCGCCTCGTCGAACAAATGGGCCGCCGCCGCCCGGGCTGCATCGGCCCGATATCGGGCTGAAAGCGCCTCCCGCCGGGCCGAAGCCCCGGTCCGCAGGCCCGCCTTGACCGCCTCGACCTGTTCTTTTTGATTTTGTGCAATTTCGGCCAAACCCGGCGCTCCCGATGTCGCTTGAATGGTGCCGCCCGACCGTGGGATTTGCGAACCTGGGAACCTACGTATGTAGGTGGGCACCGTATATCCGGACCCACGGGTCCGGTCAGGGACAGCTCCCTAAAGGGTCGATAAGGCCCCAGGGATATAGAAATCCGGCACGCACCGGGCAGCCGCTCCCATATAGGCCCTTCATTGCCAACACGAAAGCCATTGGAGATAAAAAACCACGCATGAAAGAAGGCACGCTCCGGCAACCATGGCCGCGCCGCACCCGGTCAGCTCTTGGAGCCGTCCGCCGTGGCAAGGGTGTTTTCAAGTCTGGCCGCCAGGTCATTGATTCGGGCCGCGAGCTGGGCAAAATGGCTTGAAAATTCTTCTTCGAGCGCCGTTCGCTCGTCCGACAGGGCTAAACCCGTGGCCCGCAACTCCTCCAGAGACCGCTCCAGTTCGGTCAGACGCTCGCCAAGCGCTGACATATCGTCCACCACCGTAATGCCGGCCATAATGGTCAGTCTGGTGTCGCCCGCCTCGCGGAATTCGTCTTTAAGCTGATCCACATAGCCCGAAAATTTCTGCGCCAGCCCCCGCACATGTTCTTCCTGCCCGTCCTCGCACGCGATGCGATACTTGCGCCCATTGATGTCGATGGTGACTTCGGACATCAGTCGGCCTCGTTCCGGTTCAGCGCCAGTTTGACCTTGTCCATGGTATCCATGAGGCGCAAAGACACGGTTTCAGCGGCCTTGTCGAGCCGTTGCGCCTTGGCGGTCATTTTGTCGAGGGCGCCTGCCAGCCGGGCTCGGTCGGCGGCCAGCCGCTGCGCTTCGTTGCGCAACTGGGGCAGTTCATCCATGCGGGTACTCGCCGCGCCAAGCCCTTTTTCCAGTCGCTCAAGCGCTGCTTCGACTGCTGCTACTGCTTTTCTCAATTCACCCGCCACCGTATTGTCACTTGCCAAAACAATCGGCGCGTCCGTCTCGCCGGACACCCCCCGGACACCCCCACTGCCCGGCAACTGATTCTACCTGATTGCCAAATAAGCTCACCGGTGGGGTGGCTGGCAACCGGCATTGTTTAATTTCTGCACAAGAGCATGCCTTAATTGACTCCACAATCGGACCTGCTAATTGTCCGTCCAAGGGGCTCCGGCTCTGCGGATTTGAAAAAAACATCAAGCGAAGCAATGATTGATCAAGCCTCCCATACCGCTATGGCCAACGCCATTCGCGCCCTTTCCATGGAAGCCGTGGAAAAGGCCAAAAGCGGCCATCCCGGCCTGCCCATGGGCGCTGCCGACATCGCCACGGTCCTGTTTACCTCGGTCATGAAGTTCGATCCCAAGGCCCCCCACTGGCCCGACCGGGACCGGTTTGTCCTCTCCGCCGGTCATGGCTCCATGCTTTTGTATTCCGCCCTTTACCTGCTCGGGTACGAGGATATGACCATCGAGCAGATAAAGAATTTCCGCCAGTTGGGGTCCATCACCGCCGGCCATCCGGAGTTTGGTCATGCCACCGGCATTGAAACCACCACCGGACCACTGGGTCAGGGGCTGGCCAACGGCGTCGGCATGGCCATGGCTGAAGCCAAACTGGCGGCCGAGTTCGGCCCCGAACTGGTGGATCATTACACCTACGTGCTGGCGGGCGACGGTTGCCTGATGGAAGGCATCTCCCAGGAAGCCATAAGTCTGGCCGGCCATCTCGGCCTGAACAAGCTCATTGTGATCTGGGACGACAATTCAATTACCATCGACGGCGATATCGCCAATACCGACAATACCGACCAGCACGCCCGTTTCAAAGCCAGCGGCTGGAATACCCTGGCCATTGATGGCCACGACCCCGAGGCGATTGAAAAGGCGTTGCTGACCGCCCGGCAATCGGACCGTCCCACCATGATTGCCGCCAAAACCACCATCGGATTTGGCGCCCCCAACAAGGGCGGAACGGCCAAAGCCCATGGCTCGCCGCTTGGCGCCGAGGAACTGGCCGCCGCCCGTTTGCAACTGGGCATCACCTACCCCCCTTTTGAAGTGCCCACCGACATAATCGACGACTGGCGGCTTGCCGGTTTGCGCTCCACCCGGGATCGGGTGGCCTGGAATGAACGCCTCGGCGCCGCCGACAGTGAATTGCGCGCCGAATTCGAACGGCGTACCGCCGGTGATATTCCCGCCCGACTGGACCGGGCCGTTGCCGAACTGAAAAAACAGCTGGCCAGCGAGCAGCCCAAAATCGCCACCCGTGTTTCCTCCCAGAACGCCCTGGAGGTCATCAATTCCGCGTTGCCCGAAATGTGGGGCGGTTCCGCCGATCTGACCGGATCCAACAATACCCGCACCTCGGACATGACCCCGTTTACGGCCGAAAACCGTACCGGGCGCTATATCCACTATGGCATTCGCGAACACGCCATGGCCGCCGCCATGAACGGCATTGCCCTGCATGGCGGGTTGATCCCCTATGGTGGGACGTTTCTGGTGTTTGCCGATTATTGCCGGCCCGCCATTCGGCTCGCCGCCCTGTCAAAACTGGGCACCATTTTTGTGCTCACCCATGATTCCATCGGCCTGGGCGAAGATGGCCCCACCCACCAGCCGGTGGAGCAGATCGCTTCCCTGCGGATCATTCCCGGGTTGACCGTCTTTCGGCCCGCCGACGCCACCGAGGCCGCCGAATGCTGGCAGCTAGCGGTAAAAGACCGCCACCGCCCGTCGGTTCTCGCCCTGACCCGCCAGGGGCTGCCTGCCATTCGCACCAGCTATGACGAAGAAAACCTTTGCGCCCGGGGCGCTTACGCCATTGCCAGCCCCGACGACGCCACCGTTACCCTGTTTGCATCCGGCTCCGAAGTGCATCTGGCAATAAAAGCGGCGGATCTGCTCGAAGCGCACAATGTCATTGCCCGGGTAATCTCGGTCCCCTCCATGGAACTGTTTGCCTTGCAGTCACCGGAATACCAGGCCGAAATTATCGGCAACACCCCCGCCCGGGTGGCCATTGAGGCGGCGGTGGAGATGGGCTGGCACCGGTTTATCGGCGACAGCGGCGCTTTTGTCGGCATGTCCTCGTTTGGCGCCAGCGGCCCCGCCGATCTCTTGTTTCCCCATTTCGGTTTAACCGCCAAGGCCGCCGCCGACGCCGCACTGGCCCAGTTGCAGCCCTGATCTACCGGCCCTGAGTGCCGTTTGTAAAAGGAGAGAAAAAAATGCCGATCCGCGTGGCAATCAATGGGTTTGGCCGTATCGGTCGCAATATCGTTCGTGCCATTGCCGAGAACGGGCGCACCGACATTCACGTGGTTGCCATAAATGACCTCGCCCCGATCAAGACCAACGCCCATTTACTGCGTTACGACAGCGTCCACGGCAAATTTGGTGGCGCGGTCACGGTGCAGGGCGACACCATCGAAATCGGCCTCGGGACCGATACAGGCATGTCACTGAAGACATTTGCCATTCGCGACCCCAAAGAGCTGCCCTGGGGCGATCTGGATATTGATCTGGTCATGGAATGCACCGGCATTTTTACCGCCCGGGAAAAAGCCGCCATGCACCTTGAGGCCGGTGCGAAACGGGTACTGGTCTCCGCCCCGTCCAGCGGCGCCGACATTATGGCGGTCTACGGGGTCAACCACGAAAAGATCACCGGGGCTCACAAAATCATTTCCAACGGGTCCTGCACCACCAACTGCCTGGCGCCCCTGGCAAAAATCATGAATGACGAACTGGGTATCGAGCACGGGTTCATGACCACCATTCATGCCTATACCGGTGACCAGCCGACCCTGGACACCATGCACCGCGATCTCTATCGGGCCCGGGCCGCCGCCATGTCGGTCATCCCCACCTCCACCGGTGCCGCCCGTGCGATCTCTCTGGTTTTGCCTGAACTCGAAGGCAAGCTCGATGGTGCCTCCCTGCGCGTACCCACCCCGAATGTGTCACTGGTGGATCTCAACTTTGTCGCCGGTCGGGACACAACGGTTGCCGAAGTCAACGATATTGCCCGCAAGGCGTCCACATCGACGGCCCTGGCCGGCGTGTTTGCCTATGACGAGGAGCCCAAAGTCTCGATTGATTATAACCACGACCCCCATTCATCGACATTTGCCGCCGCCCAGACCAAAGTCATCGGCGGTCGGTTTGTTCATGTGGTAAGCTGGTATGACAATGAATGGGGCTTTTCGTGCCGCATGGTCGACATGGCGGCCACGATCGACAAACTGGCAAGTTGAAAATTGTTGAATGGTCAATTTCCGCACCCTTGACGATGTCGACCTGGCTGGCAAACGGGTGCTGGTACGCGCCGATCTCAACATGCCGCTCAACAACGGCACGGTAAGCGACACCACCCGTATCGAACGCACGTTTTTCACCATCAAGGACATCACCGCCGCCGGCGGCAAGGTTATCCTGATTTCCCATTTTGGCCGCCCCGGTGGCCAGCCGGATCCCGCCCTGTCCCTTGCCCAGATGACCCCGGTCGTCGAACGGACCATCGGCGGGCCGGTAATATTTGTGCCCACCGACTGGAACGATCTGTCCGGCGCTCAAAAGGCCATTGCCGACGCCCCCGAGGGCGCCGTTCTGCTTTTGGAAAACACCCGCTTTCACCCCGGCGAAATGACCAACGACATCGAACTGGCCAGACGCATGGCCGCCCTGGGTGATCTGTATGTCAATGATGCGTTTTCCGCCGCCCACCGGGCCCACGCCTCCACCGAGGCCCTCGCCCACCTGTTACCCGCTTTTGCCGGCCGGGCCATGCAGGGGGAGATACGGGCCCTGTCCGCCGGGCTGACCAACCCGCAAAAGCCGGTCATCGCCCTGGTGGGGGGCGCCAAGGTCTCCACCAAGATCGAATTGCTCGAAAATCTCATAGAACGGGTCGAGGCGCTGGTCATTGGCGGCGCCATGGCCAATACATTTTTGTTCTCACAAGGGATCGGCGTTGGTAATTCCGTGGTCGAAAAAGACCTTGCCCCCGTGGCCCGGCGCATATTCGACAAGGCCTCGGACGCCAATTGCGCCATAATTTTACCGGTGGACGGCCAGATCGCCTGGCGGTTCGAGGCCGAGGCCCCCCACCGCACCTATGGCATCGAGGCCATTGATCCCAATGGCATGATCCTGGATGTGGGTCCAAAGTCCATCGAGCGCATCAAGGGGGCCATCGATGAGGCCGAAACCCTGGTGTGGAACGGACCCCTGGGGGCCTTTGAGCTGTCCCCCTTTGACGCCGGCACCCTCGCGATTGCCCGCTATGTGGCCGAACGCACCCGGGCGGGCAAACTGGTTTCAATCGCCGGTGGTGGCGACACGGTGGCCGCTCTGACCAAAGCCGGGGTCCGCGACGACCTTACTTACGTTTCCACCGCCGGCGGCGCATTTCTGGAATGGATGGAGGGCAAACCCCTGCCCGGCCTGAAAGCCCTCAGGCGGGATTAAAACGCCCCGCCTTTCATGACAAATCCGCTCAGGGCCTCCGGGTTGGCCAGCGCACCGGTGTTTGGCACCCCCCGCCCATGTACCGCGTCGCGCACCGCGAGTTCGGAAATCTTGCCCGAACGCGTCCGCGGAATATCGCCAACCGCATAAATCGCCGCCGGCACATGACGCGGTGAAGTGCCCTGCCGGATGGTAGTGCGAATGGTTTTTGCCAGCGCCCGGTCAAGCACAATTCCCGCCGCCAGCCGCACGAACAGGATCACCCGCACATCGCCCTCATGTTCCTGCCCGACGCACACCGCCTCCAAAATCTGGTCAAGCTGTTCCACCTGAGCATAAATTTCCGCCGTACCGATCCGCACCCCGCCCGGGTTTAACGTGGCATCGGAACGCCCGTGAATGATCATGCCCCCATGATCGGTCCATTCGGCAAAATCCCCGTGGCACCACACATTCTTGAAACGGGTAAAATAGGCCTTTGAATAGCGCGAACCATCTTCGTCGTCCAAAAAACCAATGGGCATCGAAGGGAATGGTTTCGTGCACACCAGTTCGCCCTTGCCTTTGGCCAGCGGCTTGCCTTTACCCGAATAAACATCCACTGCCATGCCCAGCCCCGGCCCCTGCACTTCGCCGGCCCGCACCGGCAGCGTGGGCACCCCGAGCACGAAACACGACACGATATCGGTTCCCCCCGATATCGAGGCCAGATGAACGTCGCGTTTGATATGGTCATAAACAAAGCGAAAGCTCTGCGATGAGAGCGGTGACCCAGTGGAGCAAACGGTGCGCAAACTTGCAAGCCGGTGGTGTTCGTCCGGAAAATACCCCCCCTTGTGCAATCCGTCGATGAACTTGGCCGAAGTGCCAAACAGGGCAAAATCGGCCCCCTCAGCATAGTCGAACAACACCCCCGGCCCCGGATGCACCGGCGAACCGTCATAAAGACAAATCGTTGCTCCGCTGGCCAGGCTTGAGACCAGCCAGTTCCACATCATCCAGCCAAGGGTGGTAAAATAAAACACCGGGTCGCCGGGCCGGATGTCGCAATGAAGCTGATGCTCTTTTAGGTGCTGAATGAGTGTGCCGCCGGCGCTGTGAACGATACATTTGGGCGGCCCGGTGGTGCCCGAGGTAAAAAGAATGGCCAGCGGATGATCAAACGGGAACCGGGCAAACGCAAATTTCCCGGCAGCATAAGGGGCAATGAACTGTTCGAGGGAGCTTGTGCCCGGGCCCGCCGGAAAATTGCGCAACCCGCCGCCATCATAGGGCACAACAACGGTCTGGGCCGGTTTGAGCGCCCCGGCCACCTCCGCCGTCCGCCCGGTCACGTCATGCCATTTGCCGTTGTAGAAATAACCGTCCGGGCACAGAAATATTTTCGGCTTGATCTGGGCGAACCGGTCCAGCACCCCCGTCGCCCCAAAGTCCGGGGAACACGAAGACCAGACAGCACCGATCGAGGCCGCAGCCAGCATGGCAGCCACCGCTTCGGGAATATTGGGCAACATGGCGGCGATCCGGTCGCCCGGTTTGACCCCGTGCGCCAAAAAGCCTTTGGCCAGGCGGAAAACCAGATCCCGTAGTTCGTCATGGCGAAGCTGGCGTTCCCCACCATCCTCGCCGAGAAATCGGATCGCCGTTCCCGAACCGGTCTTTGACAGCAAATTTTCCGCGTAGTTGAGCCGCCCGTCCGGGAAAAACCGCGCCCCCGGCATCGCCTCACCGTTGGCAACAACCCGGCTGCCCTTGTCGCCGATAATCCCGCAAAAATCCCAAACCAGACCCCAGAACAAGCCCGGTTCGGCCACGGACCAGGCATGCAGATCGGCGTAGGTGGGCAATGTCCGCCCCGCAAGGGGCTCTGCTGCGTGCGCAAAGGCCGCCAGCCGGCTCGCCGCCATCCGTTCCGGGTCGGGCACCCACAGTGTTTCGCTTTGGTTCATTGTTTCGCTTTGGCTCATTTTGCCCAGTATCCCCAGAGCCGACGTACACCGCGCTCAAATTCGGCAATATTATCATATCCTTGCTGGCCCAGGTCCGGCG
>JAADFY010000026.1 GCA_013152625.1 Alphaproteobacteria bacterium | reverse complement strand
AGCCGGGCGATACCACCGTAAATTCCGTCGAAATGCTCGGTCAGCTGGCGCAGTTTGCGGGCGTCGGCGGAGGCCAGCAGCGGGGCATCCAGCCGGTGGGTTTCGGTAACACCGCGCACCGTGCGGGTAAACTCGAGCCCGCCGGCGCCATCGGACTGGCCCTGCCAGCCCCGCTCCGTCTCATCTGAAATCCTGTCGAGGCGCCGGGCGGCCCGATCCGACATTTCCGCCGCCAGCTGGGGGGTGGAAACCGCCTGGGAGTCCAGCGCGCCGACAATGGCGCATTGCTCAACGATCTGGCGATTGTAGCGGGCGTGCAAACTTTCCATGAGATGGACAAAATCCCGGGCCTGACGAACGATATCGAGCAGGTCGGGACCGGCGTGGGAGGTGCCGGCCCGTGTGGTCAGCACCGCATCCTCGGTACCGGATGCAAGCAGATATTCCTCGTGGGCCGCCTCGTTTTTCAGATATTGCTCGGACTGGCCCCGGCGCACCTTGTAAAGCGGCGGCTGGGCGATATAGAGGTGTCCGCGTTCGATGAGTTCGGGCATCTGGCGGTAGAAAAAGGTGAGCAAAAGCGTACGGATATGGGCGCC
The DNA here is from genome assembly GCA_013152625.1 of Alphaproteobacteria bacterium. GTDB lineage: Bacteria > Pseudomonadota > Alphaproteobacteria > Rhizobiales > Devosiaceae > JAADFY01. Next base: position 7,816 of record JAADFY010000026.1, on the reverse strand, counting down.
GTCCACATCGGCGTCGGTCATGATGATGATCTTGTGATAGCGTAACTTGTCCGGGTTGAAATCGTCGCGCCCGATGCTGGTGCCCAGGGCGGTGATCATGGTGCCGATTTCCTGGCTCGACAACATCTTGTCAAACCGGGCCCGTTCCACGTTCAAAATCTTGCCGCGCAGGGGCAAAACGGCCTGGGTGGCCCGGTCGCGCCCCTGTTTTGCAGTGCCGCCAGCGCTGTCGCCCTCCACGAGAAACAGTTCAGACTTGGCCGGGTCGCGTTCCTGACAGTCGGCCAGTTTCCCCGGCAGGGAGGAAATATCCAACGCCGATTTGCGCCGGGTGAGTTCCCGGGCCTTGCGGGCGGCCTCACGGGCCGCTGCCGCCTCGGCGACTTTGGAAACGATGGCCCGGGCTTCAGCGGGGTGTTCCTCGAACCACTGGTTGAGGCGCTCATTGACAACGCTTTCCACCACCGGGCGCACCTCGGAGGAGACCAGCTTGTCTTTGGTCTGGGAGGAAAATTTCGGGTCGGGCACTTTAACCGACAAAACACACGTCAGCCCCTCCCGGCAATCATCGCCGCTTAACGAGACTTTTTCGCGTTTCAAGATGCCGCTTTGCTCGGCATAGGTGCCCACCTGACGGGTCAGGCCGCCGCGCAGGCCGGCCAGATGGGTGCCGCCGTCGCGTTGGGGGATGTTGTTGGTAAAGCACAGAACATTTTCGTGATAGCTGTCGTTCCACCACAGGGCCAGTTCCACTGTGGTGTCGCCCTTTTGGGCAGAAATAATAATGGGCGTATCGATGAGGGGCTGTTTGGCCCGGTCGAGATAGCGCACAAAGGCTTCCAACCCGCCATCATAGTGCAATTCGGTTTTTACGGGTTCCGCGTGACGGTTGTCGGATAAGATGATGCGGACGCCGGAGTTCAAAAAGGCCAGTTCCCGCAAACGGTGTTCGAGGGTGGCCAGGTCAAATTCGACCATGGTGAAGGTGTCCGAGGAGGGCAGGAACGTCACCTCTGTACCGGTTTCGGCCCCTGCGTCGCCCACTTCTTTTAAGGGAGCATCCGCATCGCCGTGGGTAAAATTGATCTGGTGGATTTTGCCGCCCCGGCGAATGGTCAGTTCAAGCGTCTGGGACAGGGCATTGACCACCGAAACGCCGACCCCGTGCAGGCCGCCGGACACTTTATAGGAATTTTGATCGAATTTTCCGCCGGCGTGCAACTGGGTCATGATGACTTCGGCGGCAGAAATTCCTTCTTCTTTGTGAATATCGGTGGGAATGCCGCGGCCATTGTCGGTCACGGTCACCGAGCCGTCGGCGTTCAAGGTCACCGTCACAAGATCGGCATGGCCGGCTAAAGTCTCGTCAATGGCGTTGTCGACCACCTCATAGACCATGTGATGAAGGCCCGAGCCGTCGTCGGTATCGCCGATATACATGCCGGGGCGCTTGCGCACCGCATCAAGGCCTTTGAGAACCTTGATGCTCTGGGCATCATATACGGGAGTTTGTTCCGATTTTTCAGTGGGTTGGGGCGTTTCGCCGCTCATCTTCGAATCACGTTTGATGGAACCATGAGCAAGCTACCCAATTTTTCGCGTAAATACCAAAGGAAAAGCCGCCCCGATGAGGCAACCATCCCTGCTATATAGTGATTATTTCGAGGTTTTTCACGGGGCAGGCATAATATTTTCACCGCCGAGCACAAACCGTTGCGCCCGGGTTCCAAGGGCTTGAAAAAATACCGGGTCGGTCCCGGTCATCCAGCACTGGGACCCGATGGTGTCGATCCGGTCAAACAGGGCGGCGCGGCGGGCCGGATCGAGATGGGCGGCGATCTCGTCAAGCAACAGGGCGGGGGGCAACTCACTGACTTCGGACACTAAAGCGGCGTGGCCCAGAACCAGGCCGATCAACAAGGCTTTTTGCTCACCGGTCGAGCAGAGCCGCGCCTCAATCCGCTTGCTCAGGTGGCGCACATTCAGGTCGGTCCGGTGGGGGCCGATGGTCGTGCGCCGGCTGGCGGCATCGGCCTTGCGGTTGTGGTGCCAGGCGGCACGATAATCGTCCTCCAGGATGGTGGACAATGTGGCCTGGTGTTCAAAGGGTTCCAGGCCGGCCAGGGCCACCCCGGCGTTGGGAAATGGCGAGGTCTGGTGGTCGGCGGCTAACAGGCGCTGCAAATGGTTCAATGTATCGGTGCGGGCAAAGTGAATGGCGGTGGCGTGGGTGGCCATTTCGGTCTCTACCGCATCGAGCCAGGCCGGATCGCGGTTTTCCTCCAGCAAGCGGTTGCGCTGGCGCATGGACTTTTCAAAAGTGCTTAGCCGGGTGTTGTGCCGGGGAATGAGGGCGGTCACCAGCCGGTCAAAAAACCGCCGGCGATCCTGGGCCGGTCCGGTAAACAGGCCGTCCATGTCCGGGGTGATCCACAAAACGCGAAAATAGTCGCCCAGGGCATCAATGGTCTTGGCAAAAGCGCCATTGATCCGCGCCCGGCGTGCCCGAGGCTGGCGTGGATCGCCAGACGGTTTGGCCGGACCACCCGCCGATATTCCGGTGCCCAGATCCACCGGGCCATCGGGGGTTTGAAGGGTAACCGCGACTGCCCAGGCCCCATCGCCGCCGGTGATGGGCAACTCATCGAAGGGCGCGCGTTTAAGGCCCCGGCCGGGGCTGAGCAGGGATAAAGCCTCCAAAAGGTTGGTCTTTCCCGTCCCATTGTCGCCGGTGAGCACCACATGGCGGGCATCGAGATCGAGGGCCGCGCTTAAATGGTTGCGAAAACCGGTCAGGCGAAGGCGGGAGATGAACCGGTCCGGGTGGGCCATGGGGGAAAATATACGCGGGCCGTCAGACCCGCATGGGCATCAGGACATACAGTGCGCCTGGCTCATCGTCGGATCTGACCAGTGTGGGGGCGCCGGAGTCGGCGAACATGAATATGGCGGTTTCCGATTTGATCTGATCGGTGATGTCAATGAGATAGCGGGCGTTAAACCCGATCTCGAAGCCCTCGCCGTCAAATTCGGCGGGCAGTTCCTCGCGGGCCGTGCCGTGTTCGGGATTGGTGACCGACAGTTCCACCTGCCCCGGACCCAGGGCCAGTTTGACCGCCCGTCCGCCCCGGTCGGAGGCAATGGTGGAGACCCGGTCAACGGCCTGACGAAATGCGCTCCTGTCGACGACAAGTTTCTTGTCGTTGCCGGAGGGTATGACCCGCTCGTAATCGGGGAAGGTGCCCTCTATGAGCTTGGACAGCAAAACCACGCCCCCGACCGAAAAGCGGATTTTTTGCTCCGACAGTTCAATCGTGACCTCGGCCTCGGGGTCATCGAGCAGCTTTTGCGCTTCGGCCACGGTTTTGCGCGGCACTATAACGGCGGGCATGCCCTTTGTTTCCGGCGGGGCGGAAATCTCAACCCGGGCCAGGCGATGCCCGTCGGTGGCAACCGCGCGCAGCAGGGGCCCGTTGTCGCCCTCAACCACATGCAGATAAATGCCATTGAGATAATAGCGGGTCTCTTCGGTGGAAATGGCGAACTGGGTGCGCTCGATCAACCGGGCAAGCTCTGCTGACTTAAGGGTAAAGGTGTGGGAGAATTCTCCCGATTTGAGATCGGGAAAACCATCGGGGGACAGGCAGGTGAGATTAAAACGTGAGCGGCCCGAAACCAGAGCGATGTTGTCGCCGGTGCCGTCGGAAGTCAGTACGATTTCTGCGCCGTCTGCCAGCTTGCGGGCAATATCGTAAAATGTGTGGGCGGGCACAGTGGTTGCCCCGGCAACATCGACCGATGCAGGCACGCTTTCATGCATTTCGAGATCGAGATCCGTGGATCTGAGTTCAAGGGCGCCATCCCCGGCACTCAAGAGCACATTGGCCAGCACCGGATGGGTGTTGCGCCGCTCGACAATGCGATGCACGTGGCCAAGGGATTTCAGCAGATGATTGCGCTCCAGGGTAACCTTCATGGTGGGCTCCAGAAATTTTTTGTCTCGCCTGGCCGCGTGACCCCGGGGGGGGTGGGCGGTCAATTGGATTTCAGGCGTGCGGCGATATGAAAATAGGCTTTCGAGCAGTGTCGAGTGTGGCAATCGATGGCTTTATGCCAGCGGGCTGGAGAAACTGACCTGCAAAGTCAAAAAAGGCAAGGGGCCGAAGGGCGATTTAGGTCTCTGTGCCGATCCGGATCGGGGCGATCGGGGTGGGGGTGATCCGGGATGGCGGGGCAAATGGGGCCGGGGCGCAAAGGCGCGACAGTGTGGCGCGGGGCCCAAGAGACCGGCGCACGGACCGCCGGGGGTGGCGGACACCCCCGGATCTGATCAATAGGGACCAGATCCGGGGATTTGCCGCCGCATTTTACTCTTCAATCATTCGTTTGAGCAACTCAACTTCCTGTGCAAAAACAATGTCTTCGGACATGAGCTGTTCGATCTTGCGCACCGCGTGCAAAACTGTCGTGTGATCGCGATTGCCGAATCTTCGGCCAATTTCGGGCAGAGACCGCGAGGTGAGCATCTTGGCCAGATACATGGCGATCTGGCGCGGGCGCACCACGGAACGCGAGCGGCGCGCGGACAATAGATCGGGCTTGGAAACCTTGAAATGGCGGGCCACCGCAATCTGGATATCGTCGATCTTTACGCGCCGGTTTTCCCGGGTGCGCATCAGGTCGACAAGGGCTTTTTCGGCAGTTTCGATAGCGATGGGTTCGCCGGTAAGCTGGTTGGCGGCCACCAGCCGGTTAATGGCGCCGTCGAGATCGCGGCCATGGGAGACGATTTTCCGAGCGATAAAATCCAGGACGGCGGGGGGGAAATAAAGCCCTGGAAACCGCCGGATGGCATTTTCGGCCCGCTTGTCGATAATGGCCCGCCTGAGTTCGGCATCAAAACCCAAAATGGGCACCACCAGCCCCCCCGACAGGCGGGAGCGCAAACGCTCGTCCAACAGTTCCAGCCCGTTTGGCGCGGTATCGCCCACCACCACGATCTGTTTGGCACCGGTCAAAAGTGCGTTCAGCGTATGGCCGAATTCGGCAACCGCCGACTTGCCCTGAAGAAATTGCATGTCGTCGATGAGCAGCAGATCGATGCGACGCAACCATTCCTTAAACCCAATGGCCGACTGGCGCTGCACGGCACTGACGAAATGATACATGAAATGGTCGGCGGTCAGATAAACGATATTGCGCGCCCGGTCATTGGCCCCGGCCGCCCAGGCAATGGCGTTCAGCAGGTGGGATTTCCCCAGACCGACAGAGGCGTGAATATAAAGCGGGTTAAATGCCACGGTGTTGTGGGCGGCGGCATGGGCGACCTGGCGGGCCGCAGCAAGCGCCATTTCATTGCCGTGACCGGCGACAAAGGAATCAAAGGTCATTTTGGGATCAAGGGAGGAGCCAAACAATCCATCGCCGCCCAGGGCCGGAGAGCGATGGTTCCTGGTGCGCATGGAGGTTTTGGGTTCGCTGGCAACGGCGGGTGCGGGCTGATTGACCCGGGGGCGGGGCTGGCCATTGATCCGCACGGTGAAATGCAAATGTTTGATACATTCGGTTTCCGCACCGAACGCCTCAAGAATACGCTCATGGTAATTCGATTGAATCCATGAACACAGGAACCGGGTCGGCACCGACATATGGGCAAGATCGTCGCATATTTCTTCGAGTTCGAGGCGGCCGAACCAGGAATTGAAAACATCTTCGCCAACGGCAGCCCATAATCTCTTTCGCACCCGAATCCACAGGGCCGAAGGTTCTATTTTAGTTCCCGACAGGCGGCGCAGCGGTGTCGCGCCGGCTGAAGGCGCTTTGGCACTACCGGCCGACGGGCCATTTGAGCCCGTATCCCGGCTTTTGGATGCCGCACCATTATTTGTCGCACCATTCGTTACCGCACCATTTATGGCCCGGCCAACCGGGACAGTTGCCCGGCGCATGGTGTTGGTGGCCCGAGCCGGGTTTGGCTGGCCGGAGGGGCCAAACGGCGGCGCCGGTTCTGGGTTGGACGCGGTGGATTTGTCTTTCATCGTGGGCCTCTTTGGTTAACGTGTCCGCTTGAAATCATGTCCGCCGCAACGCAACTTTGGGCTGAACATAACGGACCGGGTGCCGGGCCAGCCAATCGGCCAGCCGCTTTCATCTGCCGAAAGCATCCGGCAGTACTATTTGAAAGGAACTGAAGAATTCGAACGATGAAACGCGTCCGTCTTCCGGCGTCAGACTAACGCCGCATGCAAAGACAAACTAACAAAGAAGAAACACTGGCAGGAAAAAAGCGTCTTTTCTGGATGCGACGAAGGAATAACCCTTACCGGTACACATGCGCGAGCCCCCAAAGCTGTGATGCAGGCCCCTTAACCGCTGGCCCGTCATTTTTATCGTCTTTCGACAACCAGGATTGTAGCCGGGGCCGGGGGGCGGTTCAACCAAGCAATAGTGCGAAAGGATCCCCCATTGGCGCTTGACAGGCTTTGGGGGCCGGGCACCGATCGGGGAGGAGAAAATTAACGTTTTGTGAATCCTTTGTGAATCGGCGCGAGGTTCAAACCAGAGCCCTGGCTGGAATAAATTCTTTACGCCTGCGGAACGCCCTGCCAGGGCCCGGTGCAGGGTGCTCATGGGGGCGGTTATCTCGTCAAACCATTGAAAACACTGCAATATGCAGCCGGTGTGACTAATTGGTTACAGGTGGGCAATAAATTCGGGTACCGATTGCCGGGTCGCACCAAACCCGGCGGGGCGATCCTGGACTTGTGGATCGGGCGGGATGGGGCCCAACGCAACACGGCCCGCGAGGGGATGCCTGCGGGCCTGGGGGTGCCGATCGTAAATGCTGGGGGTCGGACCTAGACGCCGACTGCTTTTACCCGGGCGGCCAGACGAGATACCTTGCGGGCGGCCATGTTGCGATGCAGCACGCCTTTGGCGGCGGCGCGTACAATCTCGGGTTGCGCAACACGCAGGGCCTCGGTGGCCTTTGTGCGATCGCCGGCGTCGATGGCTTCCTCGACTTTTCGGATATAGGTGCGCATGCGGGACCGGCGTGCCTTGTTAACGGCGGTTTTGCGAACCATTTTGCGCGCGGCCTTTTTGGCCGAAGGCGTGTTGGCCATGAAAAATCCTTTTGTCTTTGCTGGCATTCCAGCAATTGTTTATTTGTCGGTTGGCCGGGAATAACCGGCTATCGCGGTACGCCAAGCCCAAGCCCAAGACCGGGACAGAGACCGGGACAGAGACCGGGACGGAATATTCCGGCTCCCGGCGCGAAATCGGGACCCGGCGCCACCACTTTGTCTTGCCAAGGCGCCGGTGGTTGGCCGGCGTCGGGTTCAAAACAAAAAGCGGCGGCAAGCGTGCCGCCAAATTCTGGCGCGATATATAGTCGCCACCCCCGAAAGCGTCAACCGCAATTTAGGGTCCAGACCCATAAACGGGGGCGAGGGGGCGGGTTGTGCTTTGGGTATGGGGTGGGCCTGAGAATGGAAATTGCGGCTGCCCGACCGCTAGGGTCCAGACTCATAAACGGGGGCGATATGGCGCTTCAATTGGCAAAAATATGCACGAACAAGGGCGAAAAGCGGGTTTTTCACCCGGTTGAGCCCTCCGCCCTGCGGGTTTTGTTTGTCCTCGCGCCGGACCGGCTGGCAGATTACAGCCAATTGAGCGACCAGGAGGTTATGGCCAATTTGTCCACCTAATGCGTACCAAGACCTTGAAAACCACTTGGTTTCCGTCGTTCTTGCGCCTGTTATGTGAACAAATTGGCTCATACCATTTCATCTCCGTTTATGGGTCCGGACCCTAA
>JAADFY010000025.1:8586-19450 GCA_013152625.1 Alphaproteobacteria bacterium | reverse complement strand
GTTTTTCATCATGCGGGTACCGCGATCAGTTTGGCGGAGCGGCAACTGGACAAGACCAAGGTCGTGGCGGCGGTGGATTTATTGTCGAAGGCAAACCGGGTGCTGGTGTTCGGGGTGGGCGGCGGCTCGACTTCTTTGGCCCTGGACACGCAATATCGGCTGTTTCGGTATGGATTGTCGGTTACCGCATATTCTGACCCGCTGCTGATGCGCATGGTGGCAACCACGCTTGGTGCCAAAGATGTGGTTGTGGCCCTTTCGGCTACCGGTCGGGCGGATGATGTAATCGATGCGGCACGGATCGCCCAGCAATATCATGGCAAGGTTTTAGCCATCACAAGGCCGGAAACCGAGCTGGCCCGGCTGGCGGACATTGCCCTGACCATGAACATTCCCGACATTGCCAATGTGATGAAGCCGACAGCATCGCGCTATGCTTTTCTGGTGACCATCGATCTTTTAGCCACGGGGATCGGCTATCAGATCGGCGGCGATGCCCAGGAAAACCTGAGGCGGATAAAATACAACCTGATGAACCTGCGTGAAGGCGACATACTGGAGCCGCTTGGTGACTGACGAAAACGGGGCTTTACCCGCCATGGATATTATCATTGCCGGCGGCACGCTGGTGGATGGGACCGGGGCAAAGCGGCTGAAAGCCGATCTGGCCATCGGCGGAAATCGTATCGTCAGTATTGGTCCCGCCGGCGCATTTTCTGGAAAAGGCGTAAAACAAATCGATGCAACCGGCCGGATCGTGGCCCCCGGCTTTATCGATGTGCACACCCATGACGATAACGCGGTGCTGATCAGCCCGGACATGACGGCGAAAATTTCCCAGGGCGTGACAACGGTTATTGTGGGCAATTGCGGCATCTCACTTTCCCCCATCGCGCCCCACGACCCGGTGGCGCCACTGACGCTGCTGGGGGAACGGGCGGCATTTCGGTTTTCCACCATGGGGGCGTATGCGCAAGCCGTTGATGCGGCGCGTCCTTGTGTGAATGTGGCCGCCCTTGTGGGCCATTCGACGTTGCGGATCGGGGCGCTGGCCGACATTGGCAAAAAGGCCAGTGCCAGCGAACTCGATCTCATGCGCGAACGGCTTTCGGAGTGCCTGTCTGCCGGGGCCATCGGGTTTTCCACCGGGCTGTGGTACAAAACCAATGCGGCGGCAGACATGGACGAAGTGGTGGGGCTGGCTGAACTTTTGTCTGATGTGGGCGGGGTTTACGCCACCCACATGCGTGACGAACATGATGGTATTCTGGACTCGCTTTATGAAACCTTTGAGACCGCCAACCGGGCTCAGGTGCCGGTGGTCATTTCCCATCACAAGTGCGCCGGACGGGCCAACTGGGGGCGTTCGCGGGAAACCCTGCCGGTCATTGAAAAGGCACGGGCAAAGCAGGCGGTCTCCCTCGATGTATACCCCTATATCGCTGGATCGACGGTGCTGGAGCCGGAAACCGTGGACCCCGACACCAGGATCATGGTCACGTGGTCAAAAACCCATCCCGAAATGGCGCTGCGGGACCTTGGGGACATTGCCCGGGAGTGGGGTTGTTCCCAAGCCGACGCCGCGGGCCGTCTCCGCCCGGCAGGGGGGATATTTTTTCAGATGGATGAGGCCGACATGCGGCGTATCCTTAGTTATGGGCCCACCATGATCGGATCGGACGGGTTGCCCCATGATATCAACCCGCACCCGCGCCTGTGGGGGACGTTTCCCAGGGTGCTGGGACATTTCTGCCGGGACGAAGGCCTGTTTGGCCTCGAAGAGGCGGTGCATAAAATGACCGGTCTTTCGGCGAAAAATTTCGGCCTGACCGACCGGGGCGTGCTGCGCGAAGGCGCGTTTGCCGATGTGGTGATATTTGATGCCGATACCATTATCGATACCGCAACCTATGAAAATCCCGTCCAGCCGGCGGCGGGGATCGATCATGTGCTGGTGGGCGGGACGGTGAGCTGGTCCGCGGGCGGGCATACGGGGCACAGAGCCGGCGGGTTTATCCGGCGGGGATAAAAATCAGACTAGGAACAGGGGACGAACGGGCATGAAAAAAACCAGAATTGGCGTTATCGGGCTGGGGTGGTTTGGTGAAATCCATTGCGAGGCGATATCAAATATTGCTTCGCTCGAACTGGCGGCCCTCTGCACGCGGACGCCGGAGCGGCTAAAGGAAATGGGGACGAAATTTGGCGTAAAGAGCCTTTACACCGACTACCATGAAATGCTGGCCGACCCGGACATTGACGCGGTCAGTGTGGTGACCATGTGGACCGAGCATACCGATCCCACCGTTGCCGCGCTTAAAGCGGGCAAGCATGTCTTTCTGGAAAAGCCCATGGCCCACACCGTGGCCGATTGCGCCACGATCCGGGCGGCGGGCGAACAGGCCGCCGGCCATCTCATGATCGGGCATGTCTGCCGGTTCAACCCGCGCTATGCGGCGGCAAAGCGGGAAATTTCGGCCGGCAATATCGGCAAAATCCTGTCCATGAGCTCCCGGCGCAACATTCCGGCGGCCTGGACCCCGGAAATTCTGAACAAGATCGGGCCGATCGTTGGCGATATCATTCACGACACCGATCTGATGTTGTGGTTTACCGGCGCCAAGATCATCTCCGCCTATGCCCAGACCGTGGACCTGCGGGGGCTGAAAAACCCCGACATCGGTCAGGTTATGTACCGGTTCGACAGCGGGGCGTCGGCCATACTTGAATCGGTGTGGTGCATGCCGGAAAAAACACCCTTTGATATAGACGAGCGCATGAGCGTGATCGGCTCGGACGGGTTCGTGAGTATCCAGGACACATTCCCCAACTTCGGGGTGTGCACAAAGGACGGGTTCCGCTCGCCCGACACCAGCTACTGGCCACAGTTACACGGGCAGATGGCGGGGGCCTTGCGCGAAGAACTAAGCTACTTTGCCCAGTGCTGCCAGACCGGCGAACCACCCACCATTACCACGCCGAAGGAAAGCGAAGCGGCGCTTGAGGCATGTCTGGCGGCGGAACAGTCGGCGGCCACGGGCCAGGTGGTTCATCTTTAGACAAAACGTGAATTAAGGGAGGCAAGAGGATGGGCAAGGCGATTTCGCATTGCATCAATCATGTGGGGGTTTCCGTACCTGATATCGATGCGGCGGCAGAATGGTATTCAAAAATGTTCGGGTTTGTGCTGTTCGCCAAACCGGCGGTGGTGGAGAACGACGGCTCTCATTTCGGCAATCTGGCGGCCAACATTTGTGGGCCCCGGTTCGGGGGTATGAAAATTGCCCACATGGTGACCGGCGACGGGACCGGGTTTGAANNTCGAACCCAAACCCGAACGGCGCGAGGACACCATGGAATACTGGAAAAACGGGTTTTTCCATATCGCGATCACTGACCCGGACATCGAGGGTAAAGTGGCCGAGATCGTCCGGGAGGGTGGCCTTCAGCGCTCGAAAATCCTGATGCTGATCCCCGAGGAAGAAATCAAGGTCTGCTATTGTGAGGACCCGTTCGGCAATGTGATCGAAATCGCCACCCACCGCTATGAGTTGATGCTGGCCAATCGGGGATGAAGGCCGGCACCTTAACTGCTTCAGGTTAAGACGGAAACGGTCCGGCCACTTCCGGTGGCCCGGCGCGGTTTGGGTGTTTTCCCGTCATTGCGAGCGACCTGTTGGGGAGCGCGGCAATCCAGTTTGATTTCTTTGTTGGAAGTTGGATTGCTTCGTTGCTATTGCGCCTCGCAATGACAGCGAGGTGCGAGCCCCTATGCTCGCACCACCCCGGACTAAATCGGTGGGTCTGCCACCGCCGGTTCATTACTGCTTCAATCGAGTTCCGCACGTGGACCAAAGTGTACGCTAGACCGGTTTGTAGGCCACGCAGTCGATCTCGATTTTTGCGTCGATCATGAGATTGGACTGGACCGTGGAGCGGGCCGGCGGGTCGGTTTTGAAATACGTGGCATAGGTTGCATTAAAGCGGCCAAAGTCGCGTTCGTCGTCCAGCCAGACGTTGACCTTGACCACATCCGACAGCTCGCAGCCGGCCAGCGCCAGCACCGTTTTGATATTTTCCATGGTCTGGCGGGTCTGGTCTTCGATGCCGCCCTCGTTAAGCTGACCGCTGGCGTCAAACGCAACCTGGCCGGACAAATAGACAAAATCACCGGCGCGGATGGCTTTTGAAAAAGGCAGGCCCTGATCGCTGTCGCCGCCTATGGCATGTTTACTCATTTGTATTGCTCCTGGTCCGGGCCCCATTGGCCCTTTTGGTGTTGATCCTAAAAGAAAGTCCGCAGCGCCGAGACCACGGTGTACTGGTCATCAACGACGGGAATGAACTGCCATTTGTCAAAGGTCAGGCAGGGGTGGGAAATGCCAAAACCGACCCGATCTCCCAGGCCGAGGGGAGAATTTGCGGGCACATCCATAAACAGGTGCTGGTCGTTCATCTCCACCGTGACATGCCCCGATGGCATGGATTGGGGCGCGGTCTTTTCACCGGACCGGGCCCAGGCAAACGGTTTTGGCAGGCCGGCGTCGTAGCTGGCATCCCGTTTGCCGATATTTACAATCACGCGGCCCGGTTCGGGGCGCGACTGGACCAGCCCCCACACTTCCAGCGCCGCCCGTGGCGGGGTGCCCCAGCGGCGGGAACCGGGTTCGCGGCGGCGCATCTGGTCGATGAAATCATGGTACATGATGGCATCGTGGGTAAGATAACAGCCCGAACGGATGATCACTTCGGTTTTGGCTTCAAGATGGAGATCACCGAAGATTTTGACCACCAGATCGTAGAAGGCCGAACCCCCGGCGCTTAGAATAACCGGGCCGGGCGCAAACAGGTTCTCCGTCTCGCAGGACTGAGCAATCTGACCCAAAAAAGTCAGGAAACGGGTGATCGAGGCGGCTGTTTCGTGCTCGGTGGGGGCGCTGATCATGCCTTCGAACCCCTCCACGCCGCGCAGGGCGAGATACGGGCGGGCATTTGACGCAGCCCGGGCCACCAACAAAGCCTGTTCGAGGTTGCGCGATCCGGTTCGGCGCCCGGCAATCCCCCCTTCAACGAGAACCTGCAAGGGGCGGCCGATATTGGCATTTTTCGCTGCCGTAGCCAGTTCGTCCACCCCTTCAACGCTGTCCACCAGACAGTAAAAATCGAAGTCGGGGTCATTCTTGAGTTCGCCAAATATAAAGTCGATGGCGCTTTGGCCCACAAGCTGGTTGGCCAGTAAAATGCGCGAAACGCCAAACCGGCGGGCCACCTGCATCTGGGCACTGCTGGCCAGAGTAATGCCCCAGGCGCCATCATCGAGCTGGCGATGAAACAATTGCGGGCACATGGTGGTTTTGCCATGGGGGGCCAAAAGGGCGCCGGTATCTTTCAAAAAAGCGCGCATCCAGGCGCTGTTTGTTTCCAGGGCGCTTTTTTTGATCACAGCGATGGGGAGCGGCAAATCTCCGGCCAGAACATTCCAGCCGCGTCTGGCAACGTCGCGCAACAAAAACGGCTTTGTGCCCCAGGGTACCCCTTTGAGCGTGTCGTCGATTTCAATGTCGCGGATGACGGGTATGCTCATAGGTTTTTTTACGTTTTTCCACCGAGGCTGTCGGTCAGGTCTGCCGCATGGTGAAGCAGGGTGTCGCGCAACTGGTTGCGGCGGCGCCGGTCGTCTCCGCGGGGTGTGACCATGCATAGTGTGGCGACACACGAACCGGCGTGGTCTGTGATGGGGGCGGCATAACATCGGGTATAGGCGTCGACGACGCTTTTTGAAGAAACATAACCATCGGCCACCGCTTTATCGATTTCGGCGAGGAAATCGGCAAGGGGTAATTGAGAGCCATCCGGCAGGGTGAAATCTTCGGGGGGGATGAAATCAACAATGGCCTGTTCTGACATGCCCATAAGCAGCAAACGGCCAGAGGTGGTCCAGGTGAGCGGGATCGGCTGTCCAAGATCGGAGCTGATTTTGAAATGGCGGGCGCCGGAATGGGTCAGTACGACAATATATCTGGCGCTGTCGATTATGCACAATTGTGCGGTTTCTCCGGTCTGTTTGCTTAGCGCGGTTACAACCGGTTCCGCCTGGCGCAGCAAATCAAACTGCTCTAAATACCTGGTGCCGAAAAAGTGCAGCTTTCGCCCCAGAAACAGGCGCCCATCCTTGTCATAGGGCTCGAGTATTTTCTCATCCACCAGACGGTTGACGATTTCATAAACCGTGGATTTTGGCGCGCCGATGCCAATGGCGATGTCGTTGGGCCGCTGGGGCTGGCCGTTCTGATGCAAATAATTGAGAATTTCAATCAGCCGGTCTATTCCGCGTTTCCGGCCCTGTTTACGATCTGGCTTATGATCTGGCTTATGATCTTGCTTATGATCTTGCTTTTGAGCCGGTTTCGGGTCTCGTTCCTGTGCGGGGAGGGCAGCGTCAGCGGTTGATGTCATGGTCGAAGCCGGCCTGTTTTCCAGTATGTCGGAACGCGGTTCAATATAGCATAAACCGGTCGGTTTGGAAACCTGATCCCCAACCGGCCCAAAAGCGGGCAGATGTGCACCAGCGAGCCTATTTGTGGTTGCTGGCGGGTCAATAAAGTAATCGTGACCGGGAGTTTCTTATTGTTGGCGGAATTATGGTGTTAAGGGGTGTGCGCATGCCCGTGGAATCGCACTGGCGCGACTGGAGAAGCGTTCTGATAGACCGGACGCCAGAGCCACCAAAACAGGAAATCCAATGACACAGCATTTTTCGTTTTCGCGCCGTGGATTTTTCACCGGGGCAGCCAGTGCCGCCGCACTAATGGCCTATTCGACACCGGCACTTGCCCGACACACCGGCTCACCTGCTTTGGTCCGGCCAGACATTGAGCGCATGGCCGGGTTTGAAGCCTATGCGGAGATGTACCGTTCAATGCCGGATGAGAGATTTCCAATTCCAGCCGCCCGGTTCGGCCAGCTTGATCCGATGTTCCTGCGCCAGATCAGCGCATATCGATCTCCCGAACCCATTGGCACTGTGATTGTGGATACGCAAGAGAAGATGGCCTATCTGACGTTGCCGAACAATCTGGCCGTGAGATATGGCGTGGGTATCGGGCGGGCCGGGTTTTCCTGGTCCGGGCGCGGCTTGATCAAGTACAAAAAGAAGTGGCCGACCTGGACGCCGCCGGCGGAAATGATCGCCCGCCAGCCGGAATTCGAGATCTACCGCAATGGTATGGAACCCGGGCTGGACAATCCGCTGGGCGCGCGGGCGCTGTATATTTTCCAAGACGGGCGGGACACGCTGTACCGGCTGCACGGAACCGGCGACCCGAACACCATCGGCAAAGCTGTTTCAAGCGGTTGCGTGCGTTTTTTGCATCAGGACATCATTGATCTTTACAACCGGGTACCCAACAATACTCCGCTGCTGGTGGTTTAGCCCCTGATCTTTTCGGGCGTTTCCTGCAAGACCGGTAATACTGGCGGCTCTTACTTTGCGGTTGGCGGTCGCCAGCGCGCTGCCGCGTCGTCGTCGGAGCGTTTAGCCTTGATCCAGGTGTGCCCCGCAGGGCCCTGTTCACGTTTCCAGAACGGGGCCTCGGTTTTAAGCCAGTCCATGATGTAACTGACCCCATCAAGCGCCGCTTGACGATGGTGTGCGATGGTCATGGCCAGAACAATAGGCTCGCCCCGCGCCAGGGTTCCAAACCGGTGAATGACCGCAGCATCAATCAGATCAAACCGCTCGGTGGCTTCTTTGACAAAGGTCTCGATCTGTTTCCGGGCCAGGGGGGGATAGTGTTCCAGATGAAGACTTCTAACCGGGTGTTCCGGGGTTGAGCGCACGGAGCCGTAAAAACTGGCCACGGCTCCGGCGTCCTTGTGATGCGTTACAAACGCCTCGATTTCGGCGCCGGGGCTGAAAATTTCTGCCTGCAATCGAACCCACATCACCTATCCGCCTGTCATGGGGGGAAAAATGGCCACCATCCGCACGCCGGATATCGGGGCGTCGTGGGATACCATTTGCTCATCCAGGGCGACCCGGACGATGTTACGATCGGCAAACAGTTCGGCGGCAACCTCGTTGCGCTCTGCCAGCCAGTCAATAAGCGATGCAACTGTTGATATTTCGGCGGGGGGTTCCACGTGCTCGGAACCTGTGTTCAGCCGTTCGCGAAACCAGGCGAAATACATAATCTGCACAAGGCTCATCCTTCAAAATAGGTCACGGACTCATAGACGGGGGCTATTTGTTTCGGGCGGCAATCAACGCGTCGGCAACCTGACAAAACCCGGCGGTGGCGGGCTGGCTGGTTATCCAGCGGGGGGGTGATCTGAGGTCGTTCAGCACCGGGGCGATATTGGCAACGCCAACCGATAATGGAAAGGCGGAAAACATGGGTTCGTCATTGGGGCTGTCGCCCACATATATCACCCGGGACCGAACGGCGCCGGTATCGGACCCGTAAAGATCCTTGAGCACCCGGTCGGCCATGGTCAGTTTTGAGAAATCGCCCAGCCAGGCATTGATGTGAATGGAACTGGTTTTGGCGGTGGTGCCGGCGGCCAGCAGATGCTGGCGAATGTGCTCGACCTGATCGGGGGCAATGGCGGCGACATCTTCACAAAAATCAATGGCGATATCGGCGATGCGAAATTCCTGATCGGCGGAGACCGCGGCGGCGGGAAACCTGTCCAGCGTTTCGGCCAGAATTGCGGTCAGCCGGGTCCGGTCGGCGGCCCGTTCGGCGCTGTTCTTGTGATAGAGCCGGTGCATGCGGTGTGCCGTGTGGTCGTAGGCGTAATATAACGCGCCGTTCTCGCCGATTACCCCGTCCACCGGCCACATGCGGGCAATCATATCGCACCAGCCGGCGGGCCGACCGGTGACAATGATCACCCGGATACCGGCCCCCTGCAATCGTTCGAGCGCTTCATAGCCTTTGGCGGGAAGCCGGCCGCCGCTGGTGATCGTGTCGTCGAGATCAGACATGAGGATGTCAATGCCGGCGAGTTCGGGAAAGGTTGCGCGGGCAAAGTCGGCTACGTGATGATTGGCAATTACGTTCATTTCGGGCTCTGTCGGGTTGTAATGTGAGGCCAGGCGCTGGCAAAATACTGGTAGCCGGTAATCAGGGTGAGGGCTGCGGCCAGCCAAAGCAAGCCCAGGGCGGGCAATTGCAGTTCGGGCAACAGCGGCCAGGCCATTGTGGTGCCAATGGCGGCAAGTTGCACCACTGTTTTGTATTTGGCCAGTGCGGTTACCGGTACCGCAATACGATGTTCGCTCAAGAATTCACGCAAGCCCGAGATGAATATCTCCCGGGAGAGAATGAGAAGCGCGGCAATGACCCCGGCCAGCCCCAGGGTGCCTTCAAAGGCAAGGGCGACCAGGATGGCGCCCACCAGCAATTTGTCAGCAATGGGGTCGAGCATGCGGCCAAACGGCGAGATAACCTTGAAACGCCGGGCCAGATACCCGTCCAGGAAATCGGTTATGGCGGCACCGGCAAACAGGGCGACGGCCAGCCAGCGCAGACCATCCTCGCCGGCGAACATCAGCCCGACAATCAGCGGAATTGCGGTAATGCGGGCCAGGGTGAGAATGTTGGGCCAGAGGGACATTGGGGACATTGGGGAATCTAGGGACATTTCAACCGGATGTGGTGCTGGCACCCGAACGGGACAAGGCCAGCGCCTGCGACGTTTTTGTGCAGTTCCAGACCAGTGACCACGCCGTGATCAGGCTGACGAGCACGGTGAACGCCAAAATGGGCAAGAAAAACTGGGAGGGGACAAACTGGGAGGCGGCGAATGCGAACAGAAGCAGGAGCGCCAACGAAGCGAGAAACAGGTTGCCCGGGCGGGGCGTGAAAAGATCCGAAGCGCCATTCTGGCGCAAGAACGTATTCAGATAGGGCAGGGCGATTTCATGGGCGAACAAGGCCAGCACCAGCCAGCCGGGCGCGGCACCTAGCAGGGTTGCGGTTGCGGCCATGGTGACAACAAGAATGGAAAGGCTGGCGGAGGTTGCGCCGGAGGGGGGGCGAGTTGTTTGCCGGGTTTGGAAGATCCGGAAAATTCCGGCGCCAAACGCCACGGCCAAAATTACGAAAACAAACCAGGCCGCCGTGCCGCCAAACAGGGATATGGAAAAAACGCTCAAGGCTGCGGCAAGCAAATAAACCCCGGCGAGAAGTGGCGGTTTGCCAGTGGTGTCGGGTTGCCCGTTCGGGGGCGCGGCGGCACGTACGGCGGTACGGGTGCCAGCAATATAGTCGAACAGGGAATATAGTGTGATCAATGCGGCCAGACCGATCAGAATGGCGATGGTCAGATTTGTCGCCGGCTGGTCCCGGCCCCATAAAAGCACCGCGCCAATGGCGCCGATCTGGGCGATGCCCTGAATGACGGCCTTGAGTTTTCCCGACCATCTTGCGGCCAGGGTGAGGCCGTTTTCCTGGGCAAAAACCCGGACAAAGGCCACCCCGAGGTCACGCCAGACAAACACAGACAATATGGCAAGGTGCATATACCCGGCGGCAAACAGGGCAACAAATACGCACATGCGGTAAAAACTGTCGGCGAAGGGGTCGAGGATTTTGCCCAACAGGGTGGTCTGGTTCAAGGACCGGGCCAGATAGCCGTCACACATGTCGGTGAGTTCGGCAATAATCATGACGACAAGGGCCACGGCCAGCCAGCGCCCGTCGACGATGAGAAAAAATGCAATGGGTCCCAGCACCAGCCGGGTGGCCGACAGGGCGTTGGGCAGGTTGATGATTTTTGTTTCGTTCGGCGCGGTCATGTGTGTGGTTACCATGGGAAGGCAATTTCGGGGGTGCAAATTTTCCGGCCGGTTTTCGGG
>JAADFY010000025.1:0-8563 GCA_013152625.1 Alphaproteobacteria bacterium | reverse complement strand
GATTGAAATGATCGTAAATGCGCCGGGCCAGTTCCCCCGATATGCCTTCAATGGCGGTCAGATCGGCGAGGGCGGCCCGGGACACGGCCTTGGCCGAGCCAAAATGGTTGAGCAGCGCGCGTTTACGCCGGGCGCCGATGCCTTCGATCTGATCGAGGGGGTTCGAAGTGATCTGTCTGGAGCGCCGGGCCCGGTGGCTGCCAATGGCAAACCGGTGGGCCTCGTCGCGCAGGCGCTGCAGAAAATAAAGCACCGGGTCGCGGGCCGGAAGCATGAACGGGGGGCGACCGACAAGATAGAAATTCTCCCGGCCCGCATCGCGGTCTTCGCCTTTGGCAATGCCGACAAGGGTAACGGTTTTCGGCAAATCGAGTTGGCCGAGGGTCTCGCGCACCGCACCAAGCTGGCCCCGACCACCATCGATCACCACCAGATCGGGCCAGTCGGGCAGCGTGTCGGTGTCCTCATCGGCCTCCAGCCGACCCTCTTTTGCCAGTCTTTTGAATCGGCGGGTGAGCACTTCGCGCATATAGCCAAAATCATCGCCGGGGGCCAGATCGGCCGATTTGATGTTGAAGGTCCGATAATGTTTTTTCGACAGGCCCTCGGGCCCGGACACGATCATGGCCCCCACCGCATGGGCGCCCTGAATGTGTGAATTGTCATAGACTTCTATCCGGCGGGGGGGTGTTTCAAGTCCAAATACCCGGGCCACGCCTTTGAGTAATTCCTTGTGGGAGGATGTTTCGGCCAGCTTGCGCCCCAGGGCCTCGCGGGCATTGGCGGCGGCATGCTCCACCAGTTGGCGCTTTTCGCCGCGGGCGGGGGTTTTGAGGTGAACTTTTGCCCCCCGGCGCAGGCTTAGGGCTTCGGCGGCCAGAGCGGGATCGGCAATCGGGTGGGAAAGCAGCACGTGGGCCGGCGGGGTGCGGTTTTCGTAAAACTGGATAAGAAACGGGGCGAGAACCTCGGCTTCCGACAGGGATTTGTCGGCCCTTGGGTAAAAGGCGTGGTTGCCCCAGTTCTGGTGGGCGCGAAAGAAAAACACCTGGACACAAAACTGACCGGCCTCATGGTGAATGGCGAATATGTCGGCCTCGGCGATGTTTCCGGCGCTCATGCCGCCCTGACCCTGAATCATGGCCAGCGCCGAAAGCCGATCCCGGAGCAGGGCGGCGCGCTCAAAATCGAGGCCGGCGGCGGCTTTATTCATTTGTGCGGCCAGTTCGGTCTGCACCTTGGTGGAGCGGCCCGCCAGCACATCCAGGGCGTTGGCCACCAGCGTGGCATAATCGGCCAGATCGATCTCACCGGTACACGGGGCGGCGCAGCGCTTGATCTGGTGTTGCAGGCAGGGCCGGGTGCGGCTTTGATAAAAACTATCCGAGCAGTTTCGCAACAAGAACGCCTTTTGCAGCGCATTGATGGTTCGATTTACCGCAACCACGGAGGCAAACGGGCCGAAATATTTGCCCGGACGACGGCGGGTGCCGCGATGCTTTGTGATTTCGGCGGCGGGATGGCCGGTGGCGATCAGGATATAGGGAAAACTCTTGTCGTCGCGCAGGAGGACATTAAAACGGGGACGCAACCGCTTGATCAGGTTGGCCTCCAGCAACAATGCCTCGCTTTCAGTGCCGGTGGTGACAAACTCCATGGACCGGGTGACCGAAATCATGCGGGCGATGCGAACCGAATTGCCTTCCAGCCTTGTGTAACTGGACACCCGGGCTTTCAGATTGCGCGCCTTGCCCACATAAATGGCGGCGCCGTGCTCATCGAGCATCCGATAAACCCCCGGAGAGGCGGGCAGTCCGGCCACAAACTCGGAAATAATGCGCGGACCGGTTTCCAGGGTGTCAGAGTTTCCGGGTTGTTGTTTTCCGGCGGTTTTGGCCACAATTGGTGTTCCGGGTGTGATTGGTTGTCGTTGACATATACACCCGTAACCGGCCGGTCGGCCACAGGACGCGGGGCCAGACCCCGGGGCCGATCAACTCATCGTTTGTCGGGTGGTTTTATTGGGGTGGTGCCCCTAATGTGCGCGGCCTGGAGGCCGGCACCATGATGACCAGCACACATATTCTGATCGGCGCGGTGGTGACCACGCGCCCCGGCCAGACCCGCTTGCAAATTGCTGCGGGGTGGTTTGGCGGCCTGTTTCCCGACATTTCCATGTTTGTCATGGTGGCTGTGTCGCGGCTGCCGGGGGTGGGGCCGGTCAATTTGTGGGTCAAGCCGGACGGCTGGTACTGGAACGAACCCTGGCGCACATTCGATATCTCGATCAATTCGATTCCGGCGTTCATTGTCATTCTGGGCCTGGCCGTCTGGCTGTGGCGGCGGGGTGGACGCATGGCGGGATACGGGTTTGCCCTGTTTGCGTTTTCCGTGTCGGCGCTCCTGCATATGACCGTTGATTTCCTGACCCATGCCTCCGACGCCCGGCCCAATTTCTGGCCGCTGAGTTCGTGGATTTTCAATTCGCCGGTCTCTTATTATGAGGACGCTTATTTCGGCGCCATCATGCGGCCTCTGGACCTGATTTTGGGGCTGGGACTGGCGGTGTTTCTGATCTGGCGGTTCCGTTCCCTGATCATTCGGGTGCCGGCGGTGCTGCTGGCGGCGGCACCAGTGGGGATCTGGGCGATATTTCTCGCCGGGGGCCATGTGATTTAGGGTTCAGGCCCTATGGAAATACCTGCGGGAAGGCGCCGGCATCCCCTTTGAAATCGCAGATGTCTTTGGCCAGAAACAGGGTCATCCTGAATGCAAATTCATCCCAGACCCAGGTGCCCCGGGTCCCGCAATCGGCTGGGCCGCGGCCCTTGTAAAAGCTGGTCAGGGCGAGGGTTTCGGGGTTGAATTCCGGGTTGACCAGAAGTTCGGCGCCCTGCCAGCCGAACCTGTCCGTGTAATCGGCAAACAGGAGCGCGGTTGGCCCCAAACCGCTGTCCAGATAAGCGCGAAACGAAAAATTATAGGCTCCGGCGGTGCAGGGCAGCAAAAAAAGCGTTGCGCTGCCGGTCAGGGCATAAATGCCAATATCGTTGGCGTGGGGGATATCGTCAGGCGGGTCGCAGCGCCCAAATGCCCGATGGAGGTCGGTCAGTTCCCGGGGCAGACGGCTAAATGCGGTGCGCGTGGTGAGCGGCGGACCCAGGCCAACCGGCGCATCGCGGGCCACCCGCTCGGCCCCCAGGCGGCGCTGGCGTTCGTCAATCCAGACCAGCGCGCCGGCCAGCCCGTCAAGTGAAAATCGGGCGCTGGCGGGCAAGTCAAATTCGTTGGTGTAGCTAAAGGTGATGGTGGCGGCCGGTACGATCTTGTCGAGCACAAACTGGGCCGCATCTCCGAGCAGGAAAAACTCGTTGATGGCGCCAAAGGCGGCCACATCACGGCCATCGGTCAATTTAAGCTCGGTGCCGTCAATATTGGCAAAGAGCGGAGCGGAAAACGCCGGAATGTCGAAATTTGTGGTCAGGGAGATTTCCCAGTAAATGCCTTCGGCCTGCCGACCAAGGCGCAACACATAATCGGCGACCGTGCCGTTGCCGGGGTCGGGGTTGACCAGAGTTGTGGCCGAGCAATAGCCGGTATCGGGCTGGCAGGTGGCCATCCAGTCTGCGGACAGCGTGCGTTCATCGCCGGCATTTTGCGCCAGCGCCGGCAGGGCGAGAGCGGCGAACATGAACAGGGTCCGGGCCACATGATTTAACACTGGCAACATCAGGCGCGCTCCATTCTTGACGTATAAGTCTAGTCGAAAAGTGAGGACACCGATTGTTCGGCAGCGGTTCGGGCAATGGCTTCGCCGATCAGCGGGGCAATGGTCAACTGGCGGACATTGGGTGCGGCCACCATTTTTTCGGTTTCCATTATGGAGTCCGTGACCACCAGTTCAGCCAGCCGGGACGCGCCCACCCGTTCGGCGGCGTCCCCGGACAGCACCCCGTGGGTAATATAGGCGGCGACGTCGGTGGCGCCGGCTGCAAGCAGCGCATCAGCGGCATTGATCAAGGTGCCGCCGCTATCGACGATATCATCGATGAGAATGCAGCTTCGCCCGGACACATCGCCAATTATGTTCATGACTTCGGACACGCCGGCCCGTTCGCGGCGCTTGTCCACAATGGCCAGCGGCGCCCCGATTCGTTTGGCCACATTTCGGGCCCGCACCACCCCGCCCACATCGGGGGATACGACCATGACTTTGGAAGGGTCGTATTTTTTCTTGATGTCGCGCACCAGCACCGGCGCCCCGTAAAGATTATCGGTGGGAATGTCGAAAAAACCCTGGATCTGCCCCGAATGCAGATCGAGGGTCAACACCCGGTTGGCCCCGGCTTCGGTGATCAGATTGGCCACCAGTTTGGCCGAAATCGGGGTGCGCCCGCTTGAACGCCTGTCCTGTCTGGCATAGCCGAAATAGGGCATGACCGCGGTAATGCGCCGGGCCGACGACCGACGCAGCGCGTCGATCAGGATCAGCAATTCCATGAGATTGTCGTTGGTGGGAAATGAGGTGGATTGCAGGATAAACACATCCTGACCGCGCACATTTTCCTTAATCTCGACAAATATCTCATTGTCGGCAAATCGTCGCGCTTCGGTATTGGTCAGGCGGGTTTTGAGGTATTTGGCCACCGATTTGGCCAGCGGCAAGTTGGAATTGCCCGTCACCAGTTTCATTTGGAGCGCTTTCCGGCCATGTGCTGCCAATGTTGCTGGCGCTCCCCATACCCTGATGGTGATTGTGGTTCAACCGGTGATGGGGTTCTCCGGGCATTTTTAAGTAGCTTTATGTGCACCCTCTGGCGCCACCAGGCCGATAATCGAAATTTGCCGACCGGGGGCGCTGCCGGATTTTTGTGTGTGCCGGTGGGAAAAATAGCGCTCCGGATTGCCAAAGGTGCAGCCCCCGATCCGGGCGGGTGCTGCAATCCCGGCGCCAGCAATCTGACGGGCGACAAATCCGGGCAAATCGAAGTGGGCCAACCCGCCGGGCCGTACATGGATAAAGGGCAGGGCGGCGGGACAGTCCAACCCGCGCTCGGCGGCCCAAAGCGGGCCGACCTCGTAGTTGTTGGCCGAAATGGCCGGCCCGAGGGCGCTTTTGATATGGTCCGGTCTGGCGCCGAGGGTGACCATGGCGTCAACGGTGTTTTTTACAACTCCGCCCACCGCCGAACGCCAGCCGGCATGGCAGGCGCCGATCACCCCCGCTTCGGCGTCGGCCAACAGCACCGGCACACAGTCGGCCGTCAAAATCCCCAGGGCGACCCCGGTTTCGGCGGTGACCATGCCGTCCGCTTTGGTATCTTCGGCAGTGGCCCTGGCCCGGTCCATGACGCGGACCCGGGTGCCGTGCACCTGCCAGGACAGGGCCAGAACGCCGGTGCCCAGGCCGGCCAGTTCCAGGGCGCAGGCCCGGTTGGCACGTGCGGTTTGCGGGTCCCCCCCGGTTGAAGCGGACATGTTAAAATTTGTGCCGGCGGGGCTTTTGCGACCGAAAAACCCATGCCGGACATTGCCGCTTTCCAGGTGTTTTGATGTCTCGAATAGGGTGCTCACGGGCCGGCCGCCGTAATTTCTAGCACCTTGAACAGTTCGCCCATCTGATCGGCGGCCATCAGGCGGTTCAGGGCGGTCTTGATTTCGGCCCCTCGGGCTGGGTTGGCGGCGGCAAGCGCTTCGGCGCGCACCGTTATGCCCATTCGGGTGAGGAACGCGCACTGGCTGATCAGGGGCTGGGGGTGCGTGCCGGCCCGCTTTGCTGCCGCCGCCAGAGCCGCAAAATTTACATGGGTGGTCAGATCAACTTCGCCGGGCCGCAATAACGGGTCGCATGACACATGAGCACTGACCGCCTGCAGGCTGACCCCGGTCCGGGTTTTTCCGTATCCGTAGTCCGTCACCAGCGCTGCGCCGCCGCGCCGGACCAGCGCGGTTGCCAGTTCGGCGGTCATGCGTTCTGCGGCCTCGCACTGTTCAAAAATCTCGTGCTGGCCGGCTTGGTTTAGTTCTTTTGGTACATGCTTGCCGGCGACAGGACTGCCCGACAGGCCCCAGCAGCGCATGTCATCTTTCAGGCCGATCAGGCGTTCGTGCCAACCGTGCTCGTGCCGCTGATACTGGCGAATGGGCAGGGCATCAAAAAACTCGTTGGCCACCGCGATCAGCGGTCCATCGCCAATGGCTGCGGAGGCAAAGTCTTTTACATGACGCGGCTGATATGGCGCCAGCCGTTTTGCCTGCATTTGCGCCAACGTGGTGCTGGTTTCCACCAGGATCAGCTCCGGTTTTGCCCCCGCCCGGTCCAGAACCCGTACTGCATCGGCCATCAGGGTGCCCCGCCCGGGGCCCAGTTCGCAAAGGGTCCAGCGTTCGGGGCTGCCAAGGGATTGCCAGTGCAGCGTGATCCAAACGCCGGTCATCTCGCCGAAAAGCTGGCTTATTTCGGGCGCGGTAATGAAATCACCGGCAACCCCGAACGGATCACCCCGGGCGTAATAGCCATGCCTGGGGTGGGTGAGGCACAGCTGCATATAGCGTGACAGCGACATGGGACCTGCTGCGGTAATTTCCGCGTCGATCAGGCGCCCAAGGGGGGTGGCAGGCTCACTCACGGGCGGGTTGGCGGCGGGCGGCGACAATCAGCCATACACCGGCCAACGCCACCGGGATCGATAAAACCATGCCCATGGTCAGCCCCCCCGGCAACAGGCCGATCTGAATATCCGGTTCGCGCACGGTTTCCACCAGTATCCTGGCGGTGGCGTATCCAACCCCGAACAATCCGGCGGTAAGGCCCGGCCGGCGCAGGCTGGCAAACATATGGGTGGCAACCCGGATGGCAAAAAACAGAACCACCCCCTCAAGGGCTGCCTCATAAAGCTGGCTGGGATGGCGGGGCAGGGGGCCGCCGCCGGGGAATATTATGCCCCAGGGCACATCGGTTATCCGGCCAAACAATTCGCCGTTGACGAAATTTGCGATGCGACCAAACAGCAAACCAATGGCGCTGATGGCAGCCAAGAGATCGAGGGCGGTCAGGATCGAAACCTTGTGTTTTCTGCAAAACAGCCAGATGGCCAGGGAAAGGCCGATCAGCCCGCCATGAAATGACATGCCGCCCTGCCATAGTTTGAAAATATCCAGCGGGTTGGCCATGAAGTAGGGGGCATTGTAAAATGCCACATAGCCCAGGCGCCCGCCAACGATAATGCCGACAATGGCGGTGAACAGGAAATCGAGCCACTGGGTGCGATCGAACGGGGGCTTGGAGCCGGGCCACAGATCGGGCCTGGCCAGCAACATCCGGCCATAGGCCCAGGCGAGGGAAATTCCGAAGATGAACCCCAGGGAATACCAGCGGATCGCGATCGGGCCGAAGGCGATTGCAACCGGATCAATTTGCGGAAATTCCATTCGGGGAGTCCCTAGAGTTTGTTGGTGGAATCAGGTGTTGGGGCCAATGTGGGGGGCGGCCCGGCACTGGTCAAGGTGACACACGCGCCCTACATAGGGGTATGTCGATCAATCTATAGTGACGTGAAGGGAATTTTTGGCAATGAAAGACAGCGGCAAGATCCTCGATGATCTGGGGCGATTGATGAATGAGGCGGCAGGGGTAATGGACGGGGTGCGCCGGGAGATAGAAACCGTGGTCAAATCCCAGGTCGAGCGCATGGTGGGGGACCTTGAGCTGGTCAAACGGGAGGACCATGACGTGCTCAAGGACATGATCCGCAAGCAGGGCGCCCGGATTGACGGGCTGCAGGAACAGCTCGACGCTTTGTCGGCGGTAAAAAAGCCGGGGACAAAAAAGTCTGGATAAGCTGTGCGCAGCTGGCGGACTTTTGTAAATATTAACCTTTCGTTAACCATCCAAAACCGATCATCCACAAGCAAATTCCGGTTTGCGGGTGTGGTGTGCTGGCCGTTTGTGGTTCCCGGTGTAGTTTGACTTCAGCGATAACGATTCGCCTGGGGGCATCATGAGTTGTTTGCACGGCAAAGCGCGGGATTTGCGTTGTCCGGCGCGGTGCCGGCGGGCTGGATTTCAACTGTCCCGCACCGGGGCATCCAGGCGTCGCAATGATGCGTTACAAGGCGAGACGTGATGACCCTTTTACAACTTGAAATCGAGCGTTTCGCCCATCCGGTGGATATCATCGAGCATATCGCTGCCATCAATGACTGGTCATTCGAGCGCCAGGATGCCGATGAAATCTCCATTTCGGTCAAGGGCGGCTGGAGCGATTATCACGTTTCATTCACCTGGATGGAGGGACTGGAAAGCCTGCATATTGCCTGTGCCTTTGACATAAAGGTCCCTCAAGCACGGCGCTCCGAGGTCAAGCAACTGATCGGGCGGATCAACGAACAACTCTGGATTGGTCATTTCGATGTCTGGTCCCGGGAGTGCATGGTGCTGTTCCGTCATGCCCATCTTTTATCCGGGGGGGCGGAAGTCACCCCGTCCCAGTGTGAGGCGATCCTTAACTCTGCGGTGGAAGCGTGCGACCAGTATTATCAGGCGTTTCAGTTCGTCGTCTAG
>JAADFY010000024.1 GCA_013152625.1 Alphaproteobacteria bacterium | reverse complement strand
CCACAGCCGCCTCGGAAAGCTCGGTCAGGCTTGTGACGAAATAGTCCCGGCGCAAGTCCGACATCATCATGCCCCAGGCGGAAAACACCGACGCGCCGGCGGGCACCACCACCTTTTTGCACCCCAGCTCCCCCGCCAGGGCCACCGCGTGCATCGGCCCGCCGCCGCCAAACGCCACCAGCGTGAAATCCCGCGGATCAAAGCCGCGGTTCAGCGAGATCAGTTTAAGCGCGTTGACCATATTGTTATTGGCGATACGCACGATCCCCCGCGCCGCGTCATCGCCGCTCACACCGAGTTTTTCGCCCACCGCTTTTATGGCCGCCTCCACCTCACCCATATGCGCGGTCAATTCGCCGCCGCAGAAATAGTCCTTGTTGATCCGCCCCAGCCACAGGTTGGCGTCGGTGGTGGTGGCCTCATGCCCGCCTTTGCCATAGGCCGCCGGGCCGGGAATGGCGCCGGCAGACCGGGGTCCCACATGGAGCTTGGAAAACTCGTCCACCCAGGCAATCGAGCCGCCACCATTGCCGATTTCCACCAGATCCACCACCGGCACCATGATCGGATATCCCGCCGAGGTGCGGTCCCGCTCGATCCAGTAGTCGGTCATGATGCGCACCTGCCCATTTTCAATGAGCGAGCATTTGGCGGTGGTGCCGCCGATGTCGAGGGCTAAAATATTGGGCTCGCCGATCAGTTTGCCCAGTTCCGCCGCTCCCCAGAAACCCGAGGCCGGGCCGCTTTCCACCATGGTGATGGGGATGCGGGTCACCGAGGCCAGGGAATCCACCCCGCAATTGGACTGCATGATAAAGGGGCTGCCCTTAAAGCCCTTTGATTTCAGCCCCTCGTCGAGCCGGCGCAAATAGCGTCCGGCGGCGGGCTGTACATAGGCCGATAACACCGTGGTGCTGGTGCGCTCATACTCGCGCCATTCCCGGGTGATCTGATGAGAGGCGACCACCGCCACCTGGGGCCACAGGGCCAAAATCTCAGCCATAGTGCGCTGTTCGTGGGAAATGTCGGCATAGGAATGCAAGAAACAGATGGCGATGGCCTCAACGCCATCGGCTTTGAAATCACTGATAATATCGGGCAGGCCCGCAAGGTCCAGCGGCGCCATTTCCTCGCCCTTGTAACTGATCCGCCCGGGCACTTCCCGGCGCAGATAACGGGGCACGAACGGTTTTGGTTTTTCATAATGCAGGTTGAAAAAATCCGGCCGGTTGCCCCGGGCGATCTCCAGCGTATCGCGAAAGCCCTGGGTGGTGATCAGGCCCACCTTGACCCCCTTGCGCTCGGTAAGCGCGTTGATAACCACGGTGGTTCCGTGAACGAGAAAATCAATGGTGGCCGGATCGACGCCACCTTTTTGCAGGACATTGAGCACCCCGACCTCGAAATCGGGTGGTGTGGTGTCGGTCTTGGCGGTAATGGTCTGGCTTGTCCCGGTTTCCCGGTCGGTTACAAAACACACCAGATCGGTAAACGTTCCCCCCACATCGGTGGCCACGCGTATGGTTTTCTGGCTCATTTTTAGCCTCGCATTTGCTGGTTGGGGTCAAGGGTTCGGGCATGGAGCAAAAAGCACATCGCCCCGGGCAGTTTTAACGCTTCGGAGGCGGCCACACGGCTTGCGCTATAGTGATCGGCACCGGCCAGGCAATTGATGGTTCCGATGACCCGACCGGCAACAGTTACCGGTATATTGATGACCGACCGGCACCCCAAAGAGCCAATCAGCTCATAATCGTCAAAAACTTCGGCAATGCCCTCAAGAGAATTGGCGACGAACGTGCGGCGCTGATCGATGACCAGCCGGTGCCAGTCGGTCACGTTACCCGGCTTGGTGCCAAAGGTGGGATAGGCGGCGGGCATATTTGAATAGATGCGGCTGGCCCCACCGGTTTTGCGGTCAATGGCGGTCAGGGTGAACAGGATATGCCCGACCACTTTGTCTGCCAGATCGCACAGGGCACCAAAGGTTGCTGCCGGTTGATCGGCATGTTCGGCCAGCGCATCCACGAATTTTTGTTGTTCAACCAATTGCATTTTGAGGCTCCCCGAGCCGTTGCCGCAAACGCTCTTCTTCTTCGCTCACCACCGGCACCGCAGAGATTAACGCCCGCGTGTAAGGGGTTTGAGGGCGGGTAAACAGCGTTTCGGTGGCCGCCAGCTCGATTAAACGCCCCTTTTCAAACACCGCCACCCGATCGGCGATATTTCGCACCACACACAGGTCATGGGTGATGAATATATATGTCAGATTGTGTTTGCGCCGCAGCTTTTCGAGCAGCTTTAGCACCCGGGCCTGAACCAGCACATCAAGGGCCGAAGTCGGCTCATCCAGCACCAGCAGCGCCGATTGACACGCCAATGCCCGGGCGATGGACACCCGCTGGCGCTGGCCGCCGGACAGGGCTGCAGGGGCCCGGCTGGCAAACTCGGCCGGCAGGCCCACTTCTTCGAGCAATCCCCCCACAATGTCCCGCCGCTCCGAGGGGGCTCCGATCCCGTGCACATCAAGGGCGAGCCGCAGGGAAGCGCCAATGGTGCGCTTCGGATTAAGGGCTGAAAGCGGGTTTTGCTGGACCAGTTGTATGGCCCGCCGGTGCACCAGTTGCCGTTTGGCCGGCAGCGGTTCCCCGGCATACGAAATGGTGCCGGTGGTGGGGGGATATATGCCCAGTATGAGGTTGGCCAGGGTGCTTTT
Source organism: Alphaproteobacteria bacterium (assembly GCA_013152625.1). Lineage (GTDB taxonomy): Bacteria > Pseudomonadota > Alphaproteobacteria > Rhizobiales > Devosiaceae > JAADFY01. The sequence goes on along the minus strand of JAADFY010000024.1, from coordinate 13,714 downwards.
GCCCGACCCGCTTTCCCCGACCACCGCAAAACATTCCCCCGCCATAACGCTAAAGGAAATGTCGGCAAGAGCTTCTACCTGATGCACCCCCTGCACAAAGGTTTTGCCCACTTTGTCGACCTTCAGGATAGGCCCGCTCATGGTCTTGCTCATGGTCTTGCTCATGGTCTTGCCTCCGCACCCGGGCCGTGGTCGAACATGGGGGCGGCAAACACATCGGTTTCCTCGCCGATATCGGCAATACCCCCCCCGGTCAGGCGCGGCACCGCCGCCAGCAGGGCCCTTGTGTAGGGGTGGCGCGCATCGGTGAGAACAGCGTGGGTTGCCCCTTTTTCGACAATCCGACCCCGATAAAGGACATAGACCCGGTCGGCAAATTCACGCACCACGCCGATATTGTGAGTAATAAACAGCACCGCCGTACCATTGTCCTCCACCAGTTCGCGCATGAGTTTGAGGGTCTGGGCCTGCACGGTGACATCAAGCGCCGTGCCCGGCTCATCGGCAATCAAAAGCGAGGGTGTGTTGGCCAGGGCCATGGCGATCATGACGCGCTGGTTCATCCCCCCCGAAAGCTGAAACGGGTACGAGCCAAGCACCCGATCGGGCTGATCCATGGAGATGCCGGCCAGCATGGCCCCGGCCCGTTCTTTCGCTGCTTTTGCGCTGATTTTTGGTGCCCCCCGCCGCAAAACCTCATGAAACTGGGCCCCTATCGTGTACGCGGGGTTGAGCGAGGAGGTGGGGTCCTGAAAGATCATCGACATTTTAGTGCCGCGCAGGGCGTGGCGCCCGGCAGGGGACAACGCCCCAAGGTCCTGCCCTTCGAACCTGATTTCCCCGGTGATGCGGGCGCTGGCAAGTTCCCCCAGAAGCCCCAGAACAATCCGCGCCGTCACCGATTTACCCGACCCGCTTTCCCCCACCAGCGCCACCCGCTCCCCCCGGGCAATGGAAAGGCATACATCGTGCAACACTGCGGTCTGCTCCCCATGGCGGGCAAAACTCAGGTTTAGATTTATGATTTCAAGCACCAGCGCGGTCATTGGTCGGCCCCTAAAATTTCCCGCAACGCATCGCCGATCAGATTAAACCCGAACACCGCAATCAGGATCGCCAGGGCGGGGAAAAGCGTCAGCCACCAACTGTCGGGCAAATAACTGGCCCCCCCCGCAACCATGGAACCAAGATCAGGGGTCGGCGGCTGCACCCCCAGCCCCAGAAACGACAGGGAAGAGGCAATGATGATGACAAAGCCGAAGTCGAGGGTCATTTTGGTAATGATCGCGGGCACGCAATTGGGCAGGATTTCGCGAAAAATGATGTAGGCCCGTGAGGCACCGATCACCTCGGCGGCCAGCACATAGCCCTCCTCTTTTTCCGAGCGGGTCAGATTATAGACCAGCCGCGCATACCACGGCCACCACATGGAGGTGACGGCCAGCATGCCGTTGGTCAGGGTCGGTTCGAGCACACCCATGATCGCCATGGCTAACACCAGCGGTGGTATCGACAGGAAAACATCGGTGATGCGCATGAGCACATATTCGGTTTTCCCCCCCACATAGCCCGCCACCAGCCCGACAATGACGCCGATGGGCGTGGCTATCGAGAGGACCACAACACCTAGAACCAGCGAAATCCGGTAGGCGTACAAAATGCGCGAAAACAGATCCCGGCCCACCAGATCAGTGCCGAAAATATTCGGCCAGGCGGGGGGCTGATTGAAATTGGCAAAATCCACCACCGCCCCCCGATGTTCGGGAAACGGGGCGATAAAATCGGCGAAAACCGCGGAAAAGATCACGATCCCCACCAGAAAAAGGCCCAGAAGGGACAACGGATTTCCAACCAGTATCGCCAGGGTGCGTCTCATTTTGGCCGCTGGGAATGGCGAATGCGCGGATTGATGATCGCAATCAGCACATCAACAATGATATTCACAATCAGGAAAGCCGCCGATATGATCAGCACCGTACCAACGATGGCATTAAGGTCCTTGCGCAGGATAACCGCCACCCCGTAACGCGAAAGCCCCGGCCAGGCAAAAACCGCCTCCACCAGAAAGGCGTTCCCCAGCATGGCGGCAAAATCGAGTCCGATGATGGTCAGGGATGGAATGAGCGAGGGGCGGAACGCATAGCGGTTGGCAATGCGCTTTTCGGGAAAACCATAAGAGCGCGCCATTTCGATATAGGGCTTGTCATAGGTTTCCACCATATTGGCCCGGGTCAGCCGGGCTGCCTGACCGATGCCGGAAAGCGCCAGGGCAAACGCAGGCAAAATGATGTGCCAGCCGGCATTGGCAAAGGCGCGCAGGTTCCCCGCCAGCAACGTGTCGATGAACAAAAAACCACTTGCGACGGGAATGGTGTAGCTATCCGAAATGCGCCCGGCGATGGGAAAGACGGGCAGGATGAAGGCAAATGTCATCATGAGAATGACCGCCCACACAAAGCTTGGGGCCGACACCCCCAGAAGCGAGATCAGCCGCACCGTATGATCGATCCAGCGGCCCCGGTATCGCGCCGCAAGAATGCCTAAGGGCAGGCCGATAAAAATCATCATCAGTCCGGCAACAAACACCAGTTCAAGGGTGGCGGGCAGGAACTGGGCGATGTCGGTGGTTACCGGCCGGTTGGTATAAAGCGAAATGCCCAGATCACCCCGGGCCAGATCGGCAATAAAATAGCCGTACTGAACGATGATGGATTCGTCGAGGCGCAACGCCTCGCGTAATACAAGAACCTGTTCGGGGGAGGCATTAGGACCCAGGGCAATGCGGGCCGGATCGCCGGGAATAACCCGGGCGATGAAAAATATCAGCATCGATACCCCGATCAAGACGATGAACGAAGTGAGCAGCCGGCTAAGCAACACACGAACCAGCGAGGTCATGCTAAGCAACCTCCGGTTCGATTTGCATGGACATGGTTCTGCATGGTCGTTGCCCGCCCTGATCGGGCCGGAAACGGGCCGCCATTACCGACGGCCCGCTGGTTTTTTCAGTCCCTATTCGGTCATTTCCATCAGCCGGAACGAAAAGCCCATGCCATCAAGGCCGAACGCCTTGTCCGGGTCGGACAGAGCGGGCACCTTGACCCGGTTGCTGGCGGCAAACACCGACTGACGGTCAAACCCGTATATGGTCGGGGCAATGGCCATCAGGCGCGCGTTTAACGCCGCATAGGCTTCCTGTCGGCCCGCCTCGGTGGGCGCGGTGCGGCCCTCAGCCAGCAAACGATCGACCTCATCGTCCTTGAGATATTCCGGCGATTGCCAGGTCCCCGCATTGGCCGAATTATACTGGCCAAACAGCAAGGTGTCCGGGTCCCCGGTTACCGCATTGACGAACAATTGCGAGATGTCGGGGGTGTTTTCCGGGGTCGATACCTGCTCGGTAAACAAGGCCCAGGGCAGTTTTCTGATTTCCGAGGAAATTCCCAGTTCGGCGAAATTGGCCTGCATCAGCAGCGCAAACCGCTCTTCGAGCGGCACTTCGGCAATCCACGAGAGCTCGATATTGATGTCCTCGGGGGCGTAAGCGCAGGCCGACAGATGGGCCTTGGCGGCTTCCATGTCGCGGACAAGAATCTGGTCGGCGGGGTTGGCCCCGAACATGCCCACGGGCACCGCACCGGTGGACGGGCTGCCCTGGGAAATCTCGTCGGTAACGGCGATCATCTTGACCGCCGCCCCGTAGTCAAACGCATTGGTCACCGCCAGCCGGCAATGCACGTCATCAAAGGGCGCCTTGGTGGTATTCATCTTGACGTAAAACGCCCCGGTTCCCGCCTCCGTGAGCAGTTGCGCGCCATCATCGGCCAGCGCCCGCAGCACTTCAGGGGGCAGCCACTGGGAGGATATATCATGTTCCCCGCTGGCGATCAGCGCCCGCACGGTTGCCGCTTCAAGCCCATAGCGCAGCCGGACCGTGTGCGGTGCTACGTCCGGCACGCCGATGAAATAATCCCCGTTTTTGACCATAACGGTCTCGTCTTGCGGATTGTGGGCATTCACCATGTAAGCCCCGGTGCCCGCACCATTGGCCGACAAATAAACCTGGCCCCAGTCCTTCATTTCCCCTTCGCCGTCACCCAGATTGGCCATGACCGTCTGTTTGTCGACAATGGGCAACCGCAGCAACGAGGCCACGAAAGGCGCGTAGGGCTGGGCGAGATTGAACCGGACGGTGTTGGGCCCGAGCGCCTCGGCGCTTTGCACATCGGCAAACAGGAACGACAGGCCCTGTCCAAGCGCTTTCATCCGGTCCAGGGAAAACACCACATCCTCGGCGGTCATGGGGTTGCCGCTTTGGAATTTCACATCATCACGCAGTTCAAACGTGTAGGAATTCCCATCGCTCGACCAGCTTTTTGCCAGATGCGGCACCTGGCCCGGCCCGCCCTGCTGGGGCAGGATCAGCGTGTCATAAACGTTAAACATCAATATGGAGTCCGCATAGTCCGAGGCTTTTGCCGGGTCCAGTTCCCCCACGGCAACTTCATCGATCCTCAGAACGCTCTCAGCGATTGCCACGGCGGGGAAAACCATCCCCAGCGCGGTCGCCGACATGGTGGCGGCTAGAAGGGTTGTGTAAAACTTGTTCATAGTCCAGCTCCCTGTTTGTTCCGGCGCTCTGGCGCCCTTATTGGTTCTTGTCCTGTTTCCGGTCGTGATATTTCAGGCCCGGATTGCCATTTTCGTCCTCCCCGAACACATCCATGGTCCCGGTCCACAATATCCGGGCCGGCACAGTGGAATGGTTCCAGGTGGAATGGGTTTTTGAAGATGGAAAGTGAATTGAATCCCCGGTTTCAAGCACCGAACACTCCCCGTCCACTTCCACGGTAATTGTCCCTTCGAGCACAAAAAGCATCTCCTCGCCTTCGTGGAATATGGGCTCGGCCCGATGGCCCGGCGGCTCGTGAATAATCACCGAACGCAGGATCGACCCGGCAAACGAAGAGGAAATACGCTCATAGGTGACCGAGTTTTCGCTAATGGCATAGACCGGGCGCTTGTTGTGGCGGGTGCGCGGGGTGTCCACCCGGTGTCCACCCGGGGTTGGGCCAGAAAATTGGAAACATGCAGGCCCAGAACCCGCGAAACCGCCACCAGCGAAGAAAGGGACGGGGTGGTAATTCCCCGCTCGATCTGGGAGATGAACCCCACCGACAGCCCGGCCCGGTCGGCCACCTGCTGCATGGTCAGGTTCAGTTCCTTGCGCCTTGAGCGCAAACAATCCACCAGCAGATCCGGCTCATCCATTTTTTTCAGCCCGGCATTGGCGCGATCACGCATTCCATCTTCCGTTTTTGCCTGCGGCAGTCCCCGCCAGCTTCCGTTTTTTGCTTGCGGCAGTCCCGACCAGCGTGTGGTTTGGGGCCACCTGTTGCTTGTCGCCCCCAAAGTCGGCGCCACCAAAGTCGGCGCCAAAAGTCGGCGCCTTGAAGCAGAGGCCCTTCAGGGGCGCTTTTTAGTATTTGTAAAATCTTGGGCCACAGGGCCGAAAATGTCAACTTTTTTTAGTGTTACTTAAATTTTCGCGTCATCCGGCAGGCAAATCCGGACACCTTGAATTGTGCCAGAAACTTTCTTGGCACGTTGGTGCCCCCGGTCACCAGCCGCCGTCGATGGCGATATTCTGGCCGGTGATCATGTCGGAGGCCGGCGATACCAAAAAGTGCACAAGGGCGGCGACATCTTTCGCGACGATCCGGGTTTTCAGGCATTGCTGATCAAGAACCCATTGGTTGTATTGTTCTGCCTTGTGGCCAAAAACCCGCGCTTCGGCCTCCGACACGATGGCCCCGGGGGCAATCGCATTCACGCAAATTCCATGGGGCCCCAGTTCCCGGGCCAGCGATTTGGTCAGCCCCAGCAACGCCCCTTTTGACGCGACATAAGGTACGTATCCTTCAAGAATTCCCTTAAGCGTGACCGAAGTAAAGTTCAGGATTTTGCCCCAGCCCTTTTGTTTCATTGCCGGGGTGCACACTTTGGTCAGGGCAAAAGCGGCAGAAGAGTTTACCCGGATCTGTTCTTCATATTCGTCCAGCGAGAACTGCTCAAACGGCCGGTTGATGATCAGGGCGGCATTGTTGATCAAAATATCAAACCCGCCAATCCTGTCGGCCTCGCCCCCCACAATTTGCGCCGCGCCGGCCAGATCACCAAGATCGCAAGCCAGAAAACTCAACCGGTCACCAAGGGCGGCGGTTCGGGCCTCCGCATCTTCGCATTCGGGCTTGTCGAGCACCACCACCCGGGCACCTTCGGCGGCCAGTTTTGTCGCCTGCGCCCGGCCGAGGGTGCCCAGCCCCCCGGTGAGCAGAACGGTCTTGCCGGCAAGGTCAGCCATGGTTGTTTCCCCCGAACTGTTTCAGTTCACAAGACTTTATGTACTTCCTCAATCGAGGTCTCCTCGATGCGCTTGTCGAGAACAAGTTCCCCCCGGTCCATGGCCACGATACGGTCACAGCAGGCAAAAACCTGATGCATATTGTGACTGATGAACACGCTGGTGATACCTAAACCTTTCAGCGAGCGCACAAACCCGATGACCTTTTCGGTTTCCTTGACCCCTAAATGGTTGGTCGGCTCGTCCAGTATCATGACCTTGGATTTGAAATACATGGAACGGGCAATAGCCACGCCCTGACGCTGACCGCCCGATAGTTCCCCCACCAGCGCGTTGGGCGAACGAAGATGCAGGTCCACATCGGCGATGGCCTTGACGCTTTCAGTGGCCATTTTTTTCCCGTCCATAACCCCGATACCCATGAACGAGAATTTCAGCGGCTCCCGTCCGATGAACATGTTACGGGCGATGGACATGGTGGGGACCATCGAATTGTACTGGTAGATGGTTTCGATCCCCTCGTTCATGGCGTCCCGGGGCCCTTTGAAGCGGACCGGGCGCCCCTCCATGATAATTTCCCCTTCCGAGGGTTGTTCAGTACCCGATAAAAGGGCGATCAGGGTGGATTTTCCGGCGCCATTGTCGCCCACCAGACCCAGTGTTTCATTGGGCAGGATATCCAGGGAAACGCCCTTGAGCGCGTGAACGCCGGAATACCATTTGTGCAGGTTTTTGACCTGAATGATCGGCTCGGTCATTTATCCGTTTCCACTTTTATTGATTTTGCTTTCCGGCGCAGCCATGCGTTTACGATCACCGCCAGAATGGTCAGGCCACCCAGAGCCATCTTGAACCAGTTGGCATCGAATTGTACCAGCACCAGACCGTTGTCGATCACCCGGATCAGCACCGCCCCGATTATACCGCCTAAAATGGTGCCAATGCCCCCGGTCAGGGCGGTACCGCCGATAACAGCGGCAGCCACGGCCTGAAGCTCCATGCCCTCGCCGATGGACGGCAGGGGCGCACCAAGGCGCATCACCTGAATTGTGCCGGCAAACCCGGCGAGCACCGAACAGATCATGAATGAGGCAACCTTGACCCGGGCCGTGGGAATTCCCATGGACTTCGCCGCCGGCAGGAAACCGCCGGTGGCCCGAACCCAGTTGCCGAAATTTGTCCGCGACATCAAAAAGGTCATCAAAACAGCAACCAGCACGAACCACAAAAACGACATGCGGAACATGCCACCGGGTCCCACAAAGCTGGTAAAAAGCCACTTGGGCATGGCCCCGGGCGGCAGGGCCGGTGGAAAACCGCCGGAAATGACAACCGTTATCGAACGGGCGACAAACAGCATGCCCAGGGTGGTGATAAAGCTGGGAATATTGAACCGGACCGTGAGCATGCCATTGACGAACCCCACCGCCATGGCGGCCAGCAGCCCGGCCCCGAACGCAAACACGAACGGCGTACCGTCCGCCAGCAGCACGGCCATCACCATGGGGGTCAGGGCAAATACCGACCCCACGGAAAGATCAAATTCCCCGGAGATCATCAACAGGGTAACCCCGATGGCCACCAGCCCCATTTCCGGCAATATGCCCAAAATCCCCTGAAGGTTTCGAGAGTTCAGAAAAATACCGTCGGACTGAACCTGGAATACGATCGTCAGGATAATGAGGAACACCAGACCGGCGAGCTCGGGCTTTTCGAGGTAGATTTTGATGAACTTTTTCATTTCTTCCCGTCGGCGATTGAATGGTTGAAAGGTACGGGCCGCCACATTTCAGCGGCGACCCGATTTGTGTAGTGCACCAGTTCCCCGGCCAGCCGGCCGGAGCATTACCTGGTGATATTGCGGTTAGCGCACACCCTGTGCAGCCAGATCCTTCAAGGCCGCCACATCTTCAGCCACGACCAGGCCCTGACCGGTATCCATATCGGCCGGAGCCAGGTCTACCGTATGGGCCAGATAGGCCTGCATGACAGGAATGAAGCCCTGCATGTAGGGTTGCTGGTCCACCTGAACCTGAATGTAGCCAGCTTCCATCTGCACCAGAACCTCGGTGACAATGTCAAAGCCGCCCATGAGCACCTGTCCGGGCGGAATGCCCCGATCGGCCAGAACCTGGGCAACAAAAGCGTGCCAGAGGCCGGTATCGAAATAGACCGTGGTATCTGGGTTGGCGTTGATGTAGGCACCGACCCGCTCGGCGACGATGGCACCATCGGTACCGGTATCCATGCGAATGATCTCAACCTCGCGGTCGGGATTGGCCGCCTGGAACTCTTCAAGGTAATTTCTCACCCCGAGGCCACGCTGTTCGGACCAGTTCTGTCCGGGAGCCGAAATGCCGATAACAGCCTTGATCGGCCCTTCAGCGGGGAAGAACTCGGCCATTTTTTTAGCCAGCGAATAACCGGCGGGAATAAACCCCTGTCCGACGAACGCCTGACGCGCATTGCCGTCGGCGCCTTCGGTATCGTCCACATTCACACCAATGACGGTTATCCCGTCGGCGCGGGCGTCGGCGATGATCTGATCGAGGGCATTATTGTCGACAATCGAAGTCAGCAGGGCATCGGGCTGGCGGGCCAGTCCGGCCAGCATGTTGGCAACCTGCTGATCAATGGCGCCCTCGGTCTGGGTAAAGATCATCTGGCAGTTGGCTTCGATCTTGGAACACGCGTCGTCAAATCCTTTTTTGACCGCCTGCCAGAACGGGTTCGAAGCAGACGAGTGGATCGTAAACACGATATTCATTTGGTCGGCCGCCTGGACGGCGGTGGTTGTGCCCATCAACGTAGCGCTCAGGGCAATTGAAATAAGAAGCTTTTTCATGGTTTCCTCCTGTTGTGAAAAAAGCTGTCCGACAGTTCAGACATCGGATTTGGTTGTAGTACGCCGGAGCACATCAAAGGCGCGCTCCAGCTCGGGGTTGAGTTCCAGCCCAAGGCCCGGGCCTGGCGGAACGGTAATCATGCCGTTTTTAACCTCGGGCAGCACGGTTACGAGATCGCGGTACCAGGTATTGTAAAACGCGCGCACACTCTCCTGAACCAAAGCATTCGGAGCATTGAGCGAGAGATGGGTGGACGCGCACAACACCACCGGCCCGGTACAGTCATGGGGAGCGACCGGCAGGTGCCAGGCCTCCGCCATGGCGGCGATTTTTCGCGCTTCGGACAGCCCGCCGCACCAGCTGATATCGAGCATCACGACGCCGGCAGCGCCGGTTTCCAAAAGATCGCGAAAGGCCCAGCGGCTCCCCAGGGTTTCCGAGGCACAGATCGGGGCCCGGGACACCTCTGAATAGCGTTTCAGCGACCCCAGACTATCCATTTTGATCGGATCTTCGTGCCAGAACGTCTTGTATTGTGCCAGCTCCCGGGCGATTTCCATGGCCGGCAACAGTTGCCACAGCGAATGAAATTCCACCATGATGTCCATCTTGTCGCCGACAGCGTCCCGGATTTTTTCAAATGGCTCAAGGGCCGATTTCATATCCCCAGGCGAAATGTAATGGCCCCGGCTTTCGACGGCTGCGTTATCAAACGGCCAGATTTTCATGCCCGTAATACCGTCCTCGATCAGCGAAGCGGCCAGTTCTCCGGCATTGTTCAAAAACCCGTTCAGATCGTCATATTCCCCGGTAGCGCCCAGACCGAAATTCTCCAGTTCCTGCCCGGTCGCCTCTTTGATGTACTCCACCCCGGCGCAGGTGTTGTAGGTGCGGATTTCTTTGCGGGTGAACCCGCCCAAAAGCTGGGCGATGGGCTGGCCGGTGGCTTTGCCGAACAGGTCCCACAGCGCAATGTCAAAGGCGGAATTACCGCGCATTTCAGCGCCGGTCGAACAAAACCCCACATAACCGACCAGATCCGCTGACAGCAGATCAATCTGGAGCGGATCGCGCCCGATGACCCTGGGAGCGATGAATTCGTGAACATAGGCCTCCACCGTGTTAGCCAGAAAAAACGTTTCCCCCAGCCCGGTCAGACCCTCATCGGTATGAACGAGAACCCAGATCAGGTTTGGACGTTCCGTGATGCGCACGGTTTCGATGGCGGAAATTTTCATTGGTCGGCTGTTGCCTTGTTTATGGTGTGATCTGTTACAAAAATACCGGCGCGCAATTACCGGAAACGGGTTTACGAGATACCGGCAGCGATTAAGGTACGCACACTTTCATCAAAGTGCTTTGCCATGAGTTCGCTGGCCCGCAGCGGGTCACCGGCCACGATGGCTTTTGCAATTTCGCTATGCAGGTCGGTCATGAAGTCCTTGTCGACCGGGTTGGTTCGGCTGCGCCAGCCGATCAGCCAGGTCTGGCGTGTGATGCCCTCGAAGGCACCGACAATGAGCGCAAAAACCGGATTTTTCGCCGCCCCGGCAATCGCAATATGGAAGGCCAGATCATGCTCCATCATTTTTTCCGGCGCATCGGCATGCTCGCGCATGGCGGCGGCATGAGCCAGGATTTCGCGGCCCTGATCGTCGGAGCGCCGAAGCGCCGCCAGCGTGGCGGTGCGCGATTCAATGGTGCGGCGCACATCATAGATCTGCTGGATCGATATCTGCTCGGTATGAACCCCATGCTCCATCACCGGTGCCAGCGCCCCATAGTCGAGTTCGGCCACCGTTGCCCGTCTGCCGGTGCTTAATTCGATCAGCCGCAAAGCCGAAAGGGAACGAAACGCCTCGCGCACCACCGTGCGCGATACTTTGAGATCCCGGGACAATTGCGCCTCGCTGGGCAGCTTGTCCCCCGGGCCCAGTTCATTGGTGCGGATCAATTCAGTGATGGCGCCGATGGTCGTACCCACCAGCCCGGCACTCTCCCCGGAAACACCCGAAGCTGCGTTGGCCATTTCATTCCTTTGACGTCAATAAACGCTAAAGCTGTATGACAGGTTAGCCTTGTTCGTACATAGCCAAGTGGATTTTCGTTGTCAATTCGGTTAGTAAAAATTCATCGATTGAATGTTCCAGACAATAAAACGGGGTCTGTATGATGGGGAATGGTGTTGTTCGAGTTTATCAGGAGCATTGGTTCCCGTTTCAGAATCTGCCGGCGGCCCTGGCGCAATTTGAGGCCGAAACCGGCATTCGATGCGAACTGGCCCTGGAGGAGGTGGGCGTTGGCACCATTGAAAACATGTTCGAGCAGATGGTGGGCTCGTTTACCAGCGACCGCCCCGCATTCGACCTGATCTGCACCGACGAGGTAATTTTGCACGAAATGGCGCGGCGCGGGCGGGTGGTGGATCTGGCGCCCCTCATGGCGCGGGACGCGATATCGCTGGACCATGTCACAGGGTCCACCCGGCTGGCCGTAACGCAAGGCGAAGCGGTGCTGGGCCTGCCGTGTATCAACACCTGCTCGATGCTGCTTTACCGGCGCGACCTTTTGGAACGCTATGGCTTGCCGGTGCCCGGCGACTGGCGGGAGCTGGGCACGGTAGCCGCCGAACTCCAGCAGGCGGTGCGCCGGGACACAGGGAGCGAGTTTTATGGTTTTGAAACCCGGGGCGCCGGCGGCGGCGGACACGCGGTCTGGACCATCGGGTCATTCCTTGGCTCGTTTGGCGCCCGCTGGCTTACCCCGGACGGCGCCCTGGCCACTGTCACGGACGCCCACCACAATGCGATCGCAACCTATCTTGATCTGATACGCTCTGTTTGCCCCCCTGATCAGGGCATTATCAGTTTTCCGGAGATGCGCCGGGATATCAAAAACGGTCGGGTCGGCATAATTCTCGATGTCGGCATGGAATACGCCCACATTCTGGCAACCGACACCGAGCTGGCCGAAAAGGTTTCCGTTGCGCTGGTGCCGGCCGGCCCGGCGGGACGGGCGCCGAACCTGTACACCCCGCCCTGGGCCATTCCGGTCGGGTCTGACATGGGCGCCGAGGCCTGGGAACTGGCAAAATTCCTCACATCGGACCGCCAGTTGCTCGCGGACGGCCTTAAAAGCAACGCCGTCGAGACCGCATCCCTGCCGGTGCTGTATTCCAGGGCATTCGACACTCACTTCCGCGAAGATCTGTTGTCGTGTGTGCGCGCCTCCCGGGCCGTGGCCCACGAGCAGCGGCCCGATTCCTATCGCCTTGGCATAGGGGCCAGCCAGATCGTCGGCGACGCGATCCACGGCGCGATTATCAACAATCTGGACACCGAAACCACAATTGCGGGCATAGTGGGGGGCCTTGAGCGAATACTGGCCGAAAGTGATTAAAACCGGGAACCTGCCCCGGTGCTGCGCCCGGTGATTGATGAGGGCGTTCGGGGTTTATGTCCTGAACCGGCACGCCTGGTCTGACCGGTTTTCTTCTGTCCACCCACCGCCTTGAAACGCCAGGAGGCCACTGGACAGAATTTGCTGGAAACTAAGGGTGAATTCTACCATAGTCCGGTCTCACTGGAACTGTTCGGGGTGTGGTCTTTTCCATGGCGCGCAAGAAATATCAGGAAATTGCCGAGCATTTCGAGTTGCTTGTCTTGTCGGGGAAACTCAAACCGGGGGATCGGCTGCCCGCCGAACGCCAGATCATGGAAGAATTTGACGCCGGCCGTTCCAGTGTTCGCGAAGCGCTTTTTTCCCTACAGCGTCAGGGGTTGCTCACCTCACGGCCCGGCGCCGTCCCCCGGGTTTCAACGCCGACGGTGGACGGAATTTTCGCCGAACTTTCCGGCTCCATGCGCCATTATCTTAACCGGCCGGAGGGGTTGCGCGAAATGCAGGACGCCCGGGCCCTGCTCGAAATCGGGCTGGCGCGCCGGGCGGCAAAGGTGGCCACCGACGAGGACATTGCCGACCTGTCCCGCGCCCTTGAGGCCAATCAGGGCGCAAATGATCTCGATGGGTTTATCCGAACCGATGTCGCCTTCCACCTCACCATTGCCAAAATCTCCCGCAACCCGGTGTTTGAGGGCCTTAATGCGGCGCTTTCTGACTGGCTCAAAGACCAGCGGGTAAAATCTGCCGCCAGCGGCGCCACCTTCGACGATGTTGTCGCCCAGCATGTTGAGGTTTTCAACGCGATCAAGGCCCGGGACGTGGAGGGCGCCGCCGACGCCATGGACCGGCATCTCGCCACGGTCGTCGATCGCTACTGGCAGTCGGTGATAAACTGACCTGCCTGCCCGGCCCAGGTTCTGGCAAATCTATTCCGCAAAATCAGAACGCGCCCGGACGGTCCCGCTTCAAAAAGGCCTGCCGGCCACTTTTTGGGTCCACGGGCTCAAACTCATGTTCCCCCATTGCCTGAAGCCTGATATCGGACCATTCCACCGGCATGCCCATATGCTGAAACAGGCTGAATGACGCGTGTTCATGTCGG
>JAADFY010000023.1 GCA_013152625.1 Alphaproteobacteria bacterium | reverse complement strand
CGGGAGCCGCCGCCTGGGTGTCCAGCGTTCCGGGGGGCAGGCGGGCGGTTTGTGGAACTCCAAGAGTGAAAGAACGCTTCGGTTGGCCATTTATACATGCCAGCCCGACAACGATGACGGAGCGGGCCTTTAGCCCGCCCCTCGGAGCCGGTGAGCAATAGCGAACTCGGCGTGAGAGGAAAAAAGAGCCCACCCACCTCGCCGCAGCTTTTTTTGTCCCCGCCCTGTCACATCCGGCGATCGGCGGCGGTCTAACCTTTTTGTAGGACGCTCAATCCAGAAACAGGTTATGAATTCACATGTCCATTTGCACCGAAATTTTCGTCTATGAAATTGCCGCCGAAAACGTCGAGGCGTTTTTATCCATCAAGAACAAGCTGGTGGCCGAGGCCAAGACACTGCCCGGCCTCGTTGCATCAGCCACCTTCCAGTCCAAAGCCCGGCCCAACCTGTTCATGGATCGCATGAAATGGGAAAACGAGGCGGCGGCAAAGGCGGGTAATGAGCTGTTCCGGACTTTGCCCACATCGGCGAATTTCATGTCCATGATGGTTGGGCCGCCAAAAGTTTCCGGGCAGTTTGACCTCATCGCAGGAGAGTAAGCGATGGCCGGTTCCCGCCCGCTTGATGCCATAAACAAGGCTTTGGTCCGGCGGGCGGTGTCCGGCGATGCCGGTGCGCTGGATAAAATTCTGTCCGCCGCCATGCGCCCGTTTTACAACCTCGCCCTGCGCATGCTGCAAAACCACGAGGACGCCGAAGACGCCACACAGGAGGCCTTAATCCGGGTGGCGACAAAACTGGACCGGTTTCGCGGTGACGCGAAATTTTCCACCTGGGCATTTACCATTGCCACCCGCTGCGTCCTTGATTTTGCCAACGGTCGTGCCCGGCGGGCCAACCTGACCGCAAAAGAGTTCGCCGCCGACCTGCAAACAGGGCTCAGCCCGACCGCCAGCAGCGATCCCGAAGCCGCGCTTATGGCCAGTCAGGTTAAACTAGGGTGCTGCCGGGCCATGTTGCAGGTGCTTGGTGGCGATCTCAGGATTGCCTATGTGCTGGGTGAAATTCTGGGGCTGGAACAGGCCGAGGCGGCCGCCGCCATTGGCGTGTCTCCGGCCGCTTTTCGTCAGCGGCTCACCCGCGCCCGCGCCCGTTTGCGTGCGGTATTGAAGAGCAATTGTGGAATTTATGAACCCGCGAACGCCTGCCGGTGCAGCGCCCGTGTGGCCCCGGCCTTGGCCCTGGGGCGGCTGGCGCCCCGGGATGCAGACATTGGGCCAGGAGCAAGACGGGGAGCAAGACAAGTGGCAAGACGGGGAGCAAGACAAGTGGCAAGACAAGGGGCTGAGCAAGGGGCAGAGGGAGCAAGGCATCTCGATGTGAAAAGCCTTGGCGAGCGGGTGCGCAAGCTCGATGAATTCGCCCGCGCCGCCGCCATTTTTCAGGCTGACCCCCAGGTGTCGGCCTCGGAGCGGTTGCTGCCCCGGGTGCGTGCGGTGTTCGGGTATGGCTGAGGCGGTATGGCTGAGGCGGCAGTTACTGTTCAAATGGAGGAATAGCCGCCATCGATCATGATGATCTCGCCATTGATCAACTCGGCAGCGGGTGAGGCCAGATAAAGCGCCAGATCGGCGATTTCCACCGGTTGGCCAAATCGGCCAAGGGGCGTTTTTGCCAGAAACGGGCCCGATTTTTCGGCTGGGCTCCACAGTTTTTCACCCATCGGGGTCAACACCACGGTCGGACAGATGGAATTGACCTGAACATTGTGTTCGGCCCACTCCGCCATCAGCGATTTTGTCAGGGCGTTCAGCGCCCCTTTCGAGGCGGCATAAGCAGCATGCTCCTTTAAGGCGATCACCCCGGTCTGGGAAGAAATATTGATGATCTTGCCCCATTTCTGAGCGATCATTGGCGGGGCCAGCAACCGCGACAGGATGAACGGCGCCCGCACATTGACCGCCATGGTCAGATCCCAGTCGCTGGCGGCAAGTTCAAGGGCCGGCGCCACCAGCGCCACCCCGGCTGAATTGACTAAAATATCGACGGTTCCCACCTCCACCAGCGCCGTTTTTGCCAAGTGTTCGATTTGAGAAATATCGGCGAGATCGGCGACAATGGTTTGGCAGGTGCGCCCCAGTTCCCGCACCCTCTGTGCCACTTGCTCCAGCTCCGAGGCATTGCGGGCCACCGCGATGATGTCGGCACCGGCATCGGCAAAGACTTCGCATATTCTGGCGCCTATTCCCTTCGAAGCGCCCGTAATCAGCGCCGTTCGCCCGGAAATGGAAAACCGCGTTTGCCATTGCGACATGGATTACTCCAGATTGGTATGATTGGCCCGCATGGCCGCACCGCTGATGGCGCCCCGTTCGGCCAGCATTTTAACCAGCAACTCGCCGACAATGAACTGGACCCCCTCATAAAGCGAGCCCATGGGCAACACCGACTGATAGGCACCGCGATCATTGGCCATGGTCCGGGCCGGAAGCTCCAGAACCGTATCGCACATATTGGGCACCACACCATCGGGTTTGGCGGTAAAACAGGCGGTGGCCGCCCCCGCCTTTCGCGCCACGCTCACCAGCCCGGCAACGGTTGAAAACATGCCCGGCCCGGCACTGACCAACAGCAGATCGCCCTTGCCCACCGGCGGCGTGGTCATGTCACCCACCACATGGGCGTCCAGCCCTAAATGAAAAAGCCGCATGGCAAAGGCCTTGATCATCAGCCCTTCACGGCCCACCCCGTAAAGCGCGATCCGTTGCGCTCCGGCAATAACCGTCACCAGCGCTTCGGCCTGGCCCGTGTCAATCCGCGCCACCGCCGCCCCGATTTCGGCAATGGCCTCGGCCCCGGTCTGTGAAAAATTCATTTTTGTGCCCCCGTCACGCCGCCACAATTACCGGCCGGGCCACAATGGCATCGACCGCCTGATCCAGCAGGCCCGCGTCATCAAGCAGGTCGGGCAAAGTGTAGCGGGCCCGAATGAACCGTGCGGCCCGGGTCGTGGCTTTAAGATGGGCCGGGCTGACCCCGATTTCAGCTCCGCTGACGGGCGCCCCGGCGGCCCGCAGCTTTTTTGCCATGGCCTGTCCGGCCACCAGATGGGATCGCAGCCGGGCGCGCAATTCCGGCCACACGGCCCGCAATGTTACAAGTCGCGCCACCAGCGCTTCCCCGCCAAGATGTTTGGCGTCGGTTTCCCGCTTGGCCCGGGCGATGATTTCGGGGTCGTTAAAGGCCAGTTCGATCTGGGCGTGTTTGTCAGCGAGGGAAGGGGCCTTCCCAGCCACTTTGGCCGGGTCGATGACGCCAAGATCCTGCTCGACCAGCCAGTCAAACAGGGCCAGAGAAGTCATGCACCCCACGGCCACACATGCTCCGTGGGATACGCTCCGGCCCTTAAATTCGAGATTTTCCATTTCCCAAAGATGGGCGATCTGGTGGTCGGCTCCGGATGCCGGGCGCGAGGAGCCGTAAAACTCCATGGCCAGCCCCACAACCGTCAGCCCGGCGAACAATCTGGCAATGGCGGCAAAATCGCCCTGTGCCAGCGCCTGCGGGCTGGCCAGCCAGCCGGCCAGATTGTCTTGCACCAGCGGCCATGCCACATCGTCGATGGGCTCGATCCCCAGGGCGTCGGCCAAAATCCAGTCCCCCCCCGCCGGCACCTTGCCCGCCAGATCCCCATAACCCCAACTGGTCATTTCCCCCGGCGCGCCGGCAATGACATCCAGGTCGGCCAGAATGGCCCGGGGCGCACGGGCGGGGATGGTGATTTTGAACCCGTCCCGGGCCAGGGGCGCCCCGGCTGAGGCATACCCGTCCATGGATGCCGCCGTGGCGATGGAGAAATAGGGTTTTTCCTCAAGAAATGCGGCATATTTGACCAGATCATTGATCACCCCCGAACCCAGGGCAACCGGCACAATGTCCGCGTCTGACAAAACCTGCCTGAAGTGGGTCGCCAGCTCCACCGTCGGTTTGGGCAATGGACTGGAAGCGATCACATGGCGGACAACCTCAAACCCGGCGGCCTCAAAACTATGCACAACGGGTTTCCCCGCAGCGCCAAATCCTGCGTCGTCGGCAAAAATCACCACTTTCTTGCCGTCAAAATGCCGGCGCGCCATGGGCCCGGCCTGTTTGAGGACATCGCGGTCGATCAGGATTTCGCGAATGGTCGCCGAGCGTTTGACCGCCGGTTCAACCACCCTTTTAACCTCCTCTTGCCAGTCCGGCACCGCGATGCTCCCCTAGCTCTTTTTTGTTCGCGAAATTGCCAGCCCGGCGCTATCAAACTGATGCAACCGGTCGGGCGGCAGTAAAAGCCCGATTGTGGCCCCCGCCGCTGTCGTGTCGTCGCCATCGGTCTTGATGACGATTTCGGCGCCCGCCTCGCTGCGCCCGTACAGATAGCTTTCGCCCCCCAGCTGCTCCTTGACCGCAATCGTCACGTCGACAACTCCGGCGCCCGGTTCGGTGGTTTTAACGTGCTCGGGCCGGATACCTACCCGGGCCGTGTCCCCGGACAGTGAAATGTCCTTGCCGGTTTTCAAATGTGAGGGCTCGAGAAAATTCATTGCCGGCGAGCCGATGAACCCGGCAACAAACTCGGTTCTGGGTCGATGATAAAGATCAAGGGGCGCCCCGACCTGCTCCACCCGACCCTTGTTGAGCACCACGATGGTGTCGGCCATGGTCATGGCTTCCACCTGATCATGGGTGACGTAAATCATGGTCGCCTTGAGTTGCTTGTGCAGGGCCTCAAGCTCGATGCGCATCTGAATGCGCAGTTTGGCGTCCAGGTTGGACAACGGTTCGTCAAACAGGAATACCTTGGGGTCTTTGACAATGGCCCGGCCGATGGCCACCCGCTGGCGCTGCCCGCCCGAAAGCTGCGAGGGCTTGCGCTCCAGATACTCTTCAAGCTGCAATATGCGCCCCGCCTCGGCGATCCGCCGGTTGCGTTCTTCCTTGGGCACCTTGTTTACTTTCATGCCGAATTCGACATTTTCACGCACGCTCATGTGCGGATAAAGCGCATAGGACTGAAAGACCATGGCCACATCGCGATCCGAGGGCGCCACCGCCGTTACATCGTTTCCGTCGATGAATATTTTTCCCTCATTGATCCCTTCAAGGCCGGCAATCGAGCGCAGGAGAGTCGACTTGCCACACCCCGAAGGGCCGACAAAAACCACGAACGCACCATCCGTAATTTCAAGCGAGACATCCACCAGGGCGGGAACCCCGGAATAGGATTTGGAGACGTTTTTCAACGTGACGTCGGCCAACGGTACCCCCCCGGATTGTTGCAGTGGCCAGAACCATTATGGCGCCGCCCGCAAAATGGCAAATATTACGATTTTAGTTGACACACGGCCATTTTCTTACATTTGTATGATACGCAATACAAATGCAATACGAATGAATGTCAATACAAACCATTCTCTTGGGAGGGAAAAATGAAATTCAGGACATGTGTCAGCGGCTTGGCTCTTATGGCGGGCCTGTCGACGGGGGCCGCGGTGGCTTCGGAATGGACGCTGGAAAAAGCGGCGGAACCCTATGCCGGCACCGTAGTGGACGTGGTGTTCCTTCTGCGTCCGGGCTATGAGGCCGCCGAAGCGATGCTGCCCGAGTTTGAGGCCAAAACCGGCATCAAGGTCAACATCGTCAAGAGCCCCTATGAAAACGCGCTGGGCCAGCAGGTGCGCGATTTTGTTGCCAATGGCGATTTTGATATTGCCCTGATCGACCTGGTCTGGATCGGCAACTTTGTTGAAAATGAATGGGTGGTTCCGGTATCCAAATTCACCTCGAACCCCGATCTTGCCGATCCGGCCCTGGACATGGATGACTTTTTTCCCCTGGTGCTGGACGCTTTTGGCGGCTGGGACGGTGAAATCTACGGCCTGCCCTTTGACAATTACTCAGGCCTTTTGTTTTACAACGAGCGCATGCTCAAGGACGCCGGGTTTGACGGGCCGCCCAAGACCTGGACGGAACTGAAAGATGTGTATGGTCCCGCTTTGACCAAGGACGGCAAATATGCCTTTGCCCTTCAGTCCAAGCGCAACGAAACCCAGTCCGCCGATAGTTTTGCCCGGGTTCTGTGGCCGTTCGGCGGTTCTTTCCTGGATGAGAATTTCCGCTCGAACCTGCTTTCCGAACAAAGTCAGGCCGGTCTGAAATTCCGTCAGGATCTCATGCAGTACATGCCCGAAGGCATTGTCTCATATGACCATGCCGAAACGGTCAATGCCTTTGCCCAGGGCGATGTGGCCATGATCACCGAGTGGTCGGCGTTCTATGCCACCCTGACCGATCCCGAGACATCCTCGATTGTTGATGATCTCAAAATCGCACCCGAGCCCATGGGCCCCGCCGGACGCAAGCCCGCCCTGGGTGGTTTCTCCCTCGCTGTGGCCTCCCAGGCTGACGAGAACGAGCAGGCCGCCGCATGGCTGTTTATCCAGTGGGTGACTTCAAAGGCCAACGCCAAAGAGTATCTTGATCGCGGCGGTGTTCCGGCTCGCCAATCGGTTTATGAACTGCCCGGTGTTGCCGAGGAGTTTGCTTTCGTGCCCGCGCTGGTGGAAAGCTGGCAGGACGGTGTCCCGGAATTCCGGCCCCGGTTTGCCGAGTGGCCTGAAATCACCGAGATCGTTCAGGAGTGGGGAACCAAGATCATGCTTGGCGAGGTCTCCACTGAAGAAGGTGCGAAAATACTTGGCGAACGGATGGAAGCCGTTCTTGAAGAAGCGGGATATTATTCGGGCGACAAACCACTCGCCCAATAATAGTCTGAACGCCATCTATCGGGGGCGCTGTGCGCAGCGCCCCCGGTTTTTTGTCCAATCCGAGGTGACCGGTGCCTGCCAAAACTTCCCGCCTTACACTATTTGGATTTCTGGCGCCGGCCGTCATTGCTCTGGCGGTAATCGGCGTCGGGCCGCTGCTTTATGCGTTTTACACCAGCCTGCATTTTTTCAACCTGACCAAGCTGAAAAAGATCCGTTTCCTCGGCTTCGATAACTATTCCAGCGTGCTCACCGATCCCGTATTCTGGGAGGCCATGGGCCGCACCTTCACCATGCTCATCATTGCCCTGCCGCTCCAGATCTTCATCGGGCTGGGCATTGCCCTCATTCTGAACCGTCCCGGGCTCGGGTTCTGGCGGGTGTTGACCCGGCTGTCGCTGGTTTTGCCCATGGCCACCACCTACGCGGTTGTCGGTCTGCTCGGGCAGGTCATGTTCAACCTCAAATTCGGCGTGGTAAACCAGCTGATCGGGTTCATCGGCATTGGCCCGGTCAACTGGATCGGCGATCCCACCAACGCTTTTACCGTGATCGTTTTCTGGGATGTGTGGCAGTGGACGCCATTTGTCGCCCTGGTGCTGCTGGCGGGCCTGACCACGGTGCCCGGGGAGGTGGAGGAGGCGGCCGAGCTTGAAACAAAAAACTGGTGGACGATCCTGCGTTATGTGCAGTTGCCCTTTTTGATCCCCGGTCTTGTCGCGGTGCTTATTTTGCGGACCGCCGATACCCTGAAGCTGTTTGATATGGTGTTTACCCTCACCCGGGGCGGACCGGGTTCGGCCACTGAGCTGATTTCCCTCATGATCCAGCGGGTCGGCTTTAGAGCCTTTGATCAGGGGGTCGCCTCGGCCCAGGCCATCATATTGCTTATCATCACTATTATCCTCGCCCAGATTTACATCAAAGTATTTTACAAGGAGGTTTAGGTGGCAGCGGCAATCAGCACGAAAAGATCGATCGGCATCCAGATTGCTCTGATGCTGACTATCATTCTGTTCGCGGTTTTTCCGTTCTACTGGATGGTCACCACCTCGCTGAAAACGCAGGTTCTCGCCCTTGAAAGCCCGCCGGTCTGGGTGTTCACGCCCACATTGTCGAACTATGTCTCTGTTTTGTTCGACGATGGGGTGTTCCGCACCCTGGTCAATTCGCTCATTGTGGCGGTATCCACCACCATTCTGGCCATCGCTCTGGGGTTGCCGGCGGCCTATGCTTTGGCCCGGATTGAGTTTCGCGGCAAAAAAGACCTCTGGTTCTGGTTTATCACCAACCGGATGATCTCGCCCATTGTCCTTGCCTTGCCGTTTTTTCTCATAGTCCGGCAGTTGGGCATGCTCGACAACCTGATTACCCTGATCCTGATTTATCTCACCTTCAACCTGCCCATTGTCATCTGGATATGTACCGATCAGTTTCGCGCCATTCCGTATGAACTCGATGAAGCGGCCTCGCTTGAGGGGGCTTCACACTGGCGTATTTTCCGCTCCATCTGCCTGCCCCTGGCCATGCCCGGCGTTGCCGTTTCGGCGATATTTTCCTTCATATTTTCATGGAACGAACTCATGTTCGCACTGGTGTTGACCCGCACCAAAGCCAAGACGGCCCCCGCCATGGCGGTCAGTTTTATGGAAGGGTACAACCTGCCCTACGGCAAGATCATGGCCACCTCCACGTTGATTGTTATTCCGGTGCTCATATTTGCCCTGATCGCCTCCAAACAACTCGTGCGCGGTCTGACCATGGGCGCGGTAAAATGAGGCCGGTCGAACCCGGCCATTCATGAATGGCCCGGCCCGCCAGAACGCTTAAAATCGATGAAGAGGAGCGGTTGCTGGTCCGCATTGCCTGGGCGTGCGAGATAGAAGGCATCACCCAGGCCGCCGCCGCCACCCGGTTTGGCATCACCCGCCTCCGGGTCAACAAGGCCCTGGCCGAAGCGCGCCGCCGGGGCATTGTTCGCGTGTCGATCAACTCCGTTTACAGCCCCTGCGCCGAGCTTGAAATCGCCCTTTCGAACCATTACGGGATCAGCCACGCCCGGGTGGTGCCCACCCCCGATGACCCGGCCGCCGTTCAGACCATTGTCGGCATTGCCTTGGGGCATCACCTGGCCGCGCTGCTCATGCGGCCCCAGGTGCGCCTGTTCGGCATGTCCTGGGGCAACACCCTCAATCTGGCCACCCGGCACATGGAACCCATCAACCGGCCCGACCTTGAAATCGTTTCGGTCATGGGCGGGCTGACCAAAGGGTCAGAGCTGAATGTCTACGAGATCACCCAGCGTCTGGCCGACCTGTGCAACGCAGATCATTCCTATTTTACCGCCCCCATCTATGCCGGCTCGGCCCAGAGCCGCGATGTGCTCATCACCCAGGACGTGTTCGGGCGGGTGATCGAAAAAATCCGGTCCGCCGATGCCCTGGCCATGGCCGCCGGCGATATGTCCCAGTCCCTTTTGATCCGCGATGGATTGCCCAGCGAATTTACCGCACAGGAACTCATCGAGGCGGGCGCGGTTGGCGATGTTTTAGGCTACATGCTCGACGAGGACGGCAATCTGATCGACCACCCGATAAATGAGCGCCTGATCGGCATCGAACTGGAAGATTTGCGCGCTATTCCTGACACGATTCTGGCCGCTGGCGGCGCCCACAAGGTGCCGATCATGCGCGGCTTTCTGGGCAAGGGTTACGTCAACACCCTGGTCACCGACGAGCAGACGGCCCGGGCACTGCTATGAGCGTTTCGGCCATCACATCCCCCGCGTACCCATGACCCTTTATGCCGGAATTGACATTGGCACCTCCGGGGTCAAGGTCGTGCTGGTGGACGCGGCTGAAACGATACACGCAACGGCGGCAACCCCGATAAAGGTTGATCGCCCCCACCCCGGCTGGAGTCAGCAGCACCCGGACGTATGGTGGCGGGCAACCTGTTCGGCTTTTGACCGGCTGGCAGCCAATCACGGTGCGCAAATGGCCCGGGTAACGGCCATCGGCCTGTCCGGCCAGATGCTCGGGCCGGTACTTTTGGACAAAAGTGATCGGCCCACCCATACCTGCATCCTGTGGAACGATCAGCGCGCCCAGACAGAGGCGGGCGAACTCCTGCGCCGGGTCCCTGATATCGGTGAAAGATCAGCGGGTTGCCCCGACCCCGGTCTGGCGGCGCCAAAGCTCATGTGGCTGGCCAAAAACGTTCCCGACGCCCTTGAGAACGCCGACATTTTATTGCTGCCCAAGGATTACGTGCGCCTGTGTCTGACCGGTGAACGGGCCAGCGACCCCACCGACGCCGCCGGCACCTTGCTGTTTGATTGCCGGGCAGGGGCGTGGGATGCCGAACTGGCCGATGCGGCGGG
>JAADFY010000022.1:9558-12828 GCA_013152625.1 Alphaproteobacteria bacterium | reverse complement strand
TGTCTGGTGGGGCCGGACCCGAACATTTCACTGCCTTAACCCAACCCGGATTGACAAAGCACAAGCTCGCACCCATTTTGCAGCCCGTCACCAAACGGCCACCTCGAACGGGCGCCGGACCATCACACACCCCGGCCCCGCCCTACCCTTGAAAAGAGCATCTGCGAAATGAAAGTCGTCATTGTCGAAAGCGCCGCAAAGGCCAAGACGATCAACAAGTATCTGGGCAAAGACTTCGATGTTCTGGCCTCTTACGGCCATGTGCGCGACCTGCCGTCAAAAGACGGATCGGTGTTGCCCGACGAAGATTTTGCCATGAAGTGGGAGGTGGATGCCGCCTCGCGCAAGCGGCTCAACGACATCGCGGCGGCGGTGAAAAAAAGCGATGGAATCATTCTGGCCACCGACCCGGATCGGGAAGGTGAAGCCATTTCATGGCACATCATGGACGTGCTCAACGCAAAAAAGATCGTCAAGGACAAACCGGTTCAGAGGGTGGTGTTTAACGCGATTACCAAATCGGCAATCCTGGAGGCCATGGCCAATCCGCGGGAAATCGACGGGCCGCTGGTGGACGCCTATCTGGCCCGGCGGGCGCTTGATTATCTGGTGGGGTTCACCCTGTCGCCCATCCTGTGGCGCAAGCTGCCCGGTTCGCGCTCTGCGGGCCGGGTGCAATCGGTCACCCTGCGACTGGTGTGCGAACGCGAAGAGGAGATCGAAAAATTCAAGCCGCTTGAATATTGGAGCGTTTCGGTTCTTTTTGAGCAGAACAAAAAAGAATTCGAGGCCCGCATCTATTCCCGGGGCGGCACCCGCCTCGATCGCCATGATATCACCAGCGAAGCCGAGGCCAAAGTGTTGCAGGCCGCCGTCAAATCGGGCACCGCGCAGGTAATCGCGGTGGACAAAAAACCCAACAAACGCAAACCCTACGCCCCCTTTACCACCTCCACCCTGCAGCAGGACGCCTCCAGCCGGCTCGGCCTGGCCCCGGCCCGTACCATGCAGATCGCCCAGCGCCTTTATGAAGGGGCCAATATCGACGGCGAGACGGTGGGCCTGATAACCTATATGCGGACCGATGCCGTCCAGATTGTCCCCGAGGCCATCGAGGCCACACGCCGCCAGATCGCCAAACAGTTTGGCGACGATCATCTGCCCCCCACCCCGCGCATCTATCAGACAAAAGCCAAAAATGCCCAGGAGGCCCACGAGGCCATCCGCCCCACCGATCTGTCCCGCCGCCCCGACCAGATAACCGGCCTCGAACCCGAGCAGGCCAAACTTTACGCCCTCATCTGGAACCGGACCATGGCTTCCCAGATGCGCTCCGCCGAAATCGAGCGAACCACTGTCGATCTGGCCGTACATGGCACCGATCCGGCCCTGGCGTTGCGCGCTACCGGCTCGGTGACCACCTTTGAGGGGTTTTTGAAGCTTTATCGGGTCAAGACCGGCGAGGGCGACGATGCCCGTGAATTGCCGCCCCTGGCCATCGACGACACGCCAACGCAAAACAAATGCACCATCGATCAGCATTTCACCCAGCCCCCGCCCCGCTACACCGAAGCCTCCTTGATCAAGAGAATGGAAGAACTGGGCATTGGCCGCCCCTCCACCTATGCGGCGACGCTTTCGGTATTGCGTGACCGCGATTATGTGCGGCTGGAAAAGCGGGCTCTGGTGCCTGAGGATCGCGGCCGGCTGGTCACGGGCTTTTTGCAAAGTTTTTTCACCCGCTACATCGAGTATGATTTTACCTCCGATCTGGAACGCCAGCTCGACCAGATTTCGGCCGGAGAGATCAATTACAAGACCGTTCTGCGCCAGTTCTGGGACGAATTTTCCGCCCAGACCGAAGAGATCAAGGATTTAAGAGTATCCGAGGTCCTTGATGCGTTGAACGCCCTGCTCGGTCATCATATTTTCCCCCCCCATGAGGACGGCACCGACCCGCGCAAGTGCCCGGACTGCGACGCCGGCCAGCTTTCCCTCAAGGTGGGCCGCTATGGTGCCTTTATCGGGTGCTCGAATTATCCCGAGTGCAAACACACCCGCCAGTTGGCCGAAAGCGCCACCGGCACGGCGGAAAGCGCCGCAAACGCCAACAAAGTGCTCGGCACCGACCCCGAATCCGGCCTTGAAGTCACCCTGCGTTCGGGCCGTTTCGGGCCCTATGTGCAGTTGGGCGAGGGCAAGGAGGCCAAGCGCGCCAGCCTGCCCAAGGGCTGGACACCGGAATCCATCGATCTCGAACGGGCCCTCAAATTATTGTCCCTGCCCCGGCCCGTGGGCGACCATCCCGAAAGCGGAAAACCCATCACCGCCGGCATTGGCCGCTATGGTCCGTTCGTGCTGCACGATGGCACCTACGCCAACCTGCCCGACGCCGAAGAGGTGTTTACGGTGGGGCTGAACCGGGCGGTTGATCTGATCGCTGAAAAGCTGGCCGGTGGTGGTCGCGGGCGCAATTCGGCCCCCGCTGTCATTGCCACCCTTGGCGATCCCCCCGACGGTGGCGCCGTCACCGTGCGCGACGGCCGCTATGGCCCCTATGTCAACCATGGCCGTATCAACGCCACGTTGCCCAAGTCGAGCGAGCCGAAAAACGTAACCCTTGCCGAAGCCCTCGAACTGATTGCCGCTAAGGCCAAAGCCGGGCCCAAAGCCAAAGCCGGACCGAAGAAAAAACGTGCCCGGCAGAAAACCTGAAAAACCCGTCCATATGGTAAAATCTTAAGTGGCGTCCCGCCCCAAATCTCCCAGTAAACGCCGACCCCCACGGTCGAAATCCAAACCCGGAACAAAAGCGGGGCCGCAACGGCTTGCGCCCGGTGAAGTGCCCAGTCGAGAACAGGTTCTGGAATTTTTGGCCCAAAATCCAACCCTGACCGCCAAGCGCGATCTGACCCGGGCCTTTGGAATTCGCGGGGATACGCGAACCCGGTTCAAATCCTTGCTGCGCCGCATGGAGGAAGACGGTCTGCTTTCCCGGGACCGGAGAAAAATGCGCCCCGCCGGTCACCTGCCCTCGGTCACGGTTATCGATATCGACCCGGAAGCCGACCCGGATGACCTGTTCGGGTTTCCCTACCGTTGGAACGAAGCGGACGGGCCACCGCCAAGAGTTACCATCGCCACCACCAAAAGTTCACGGGTTGTGCCCGGTCCGGGCGACCGGGTTCTGGCCCGGATCGAGCGGGATGAGGCCGGGGCGATGGCCTACATTGCCCGGCCGATGAAAATTCTTGAAAAGCCGCGACAGGC
>JAADFY010000022.1:0-9518 GCA_013152625.1 Alphaproteobacteria bacterium | reverse complement strand
CTGATCCCCATCGACCGAAAAACCCGCGAGCTGCCCCTTGAACTTGGTGATTTTGTCCAGGCCAAAGATGGCGATCTGGTGGAAGTGGAAACCATCGTCACCGGCCGGCAGATGATCCAGCGGGCAAAAATTACCGCCATTGTCGGCAATCCGAACGCGGAGAACGCGGTCAGCCTGATTGCCCTGCACAATCTTGATATTCCCTACCGGTTTCCCGCCGCCGTTCTCAGGGAGGCCGAGGCGGCGCCGGCGGTTGGCGCAAAAGGCGGGCCGGAGGGCCTTAAGGGACGAAAGGACTGGCGTGATCTGGCGTTCATCACCATCGACCCCGCCGATGCCAAAGACCATGATGACGCGGTTTTTGCCCAGCGACTGGACAATACGGACGGGCGCGCCGCTTTTAGAATTTTCATCGCCATTGCCGATGTGGCCGCCTATGTGCCCCCCGGGTCGGCCCTGGACACCGAGGCCCTGAAACGCGGCAACTCGGTTTATTTTCCTGACCGGGTGGTGCCGATGCTGCCCGAGCGGATTTCCAATGACCTGTGTTCCCTGATCGAGGGCGAAAACCGCCCCGCTCTGGCGTTGCGCGTGGACATCGATGACGCGGGGCAAAAACTCGACCATTCATTTGAGCGGGTCATGATGCGATCGGCAGCAAAACTGTCCTATACCCAGGCGCAGCAAGCCATGGATGGCACACCGGATGATGCCAGCCCGCTTCTGGATGTGCTGGGTACCCTGTGGGCCGCCTATGGGGCGCTTAAGATCGCCCGAACCAAACGGGCGCCGCTTGAGCTCGATCTGCCCGAACGGCGTATCGAACTGAATGCGGAGGGACAGGTGGCCCGGGTGCTCATCCCGCCCCGGCTGGACGCCCACAAGCTGATCGAAGAGATGATGATCCTGGCCAATGTGTGTGCCGCTGAAACCCTTGAGGCAACATCAAGCCCCCTGCTCTATCGGGTCCATGACGCCCCCGGCGAGGAAAAACTGGCCGCCCTGCGCGAAGTGCTTAAATCCCTGGACCTTAATCTGGCCAAAGGCGGCGCGGTTCGTCCCACTCATTTGAACCGGGTGCTGGCCAAGGCCACTAAACTGCCTAACCCGCAACTGGTGTCCGAAGTCATTTTGCGGGCCCAGGCCCAGGCGGAATATCTGCCGCAGAACTACGGCCATTTCGGTCTTAATCTGGCGCGCTATGCCCATTTTACCTCGCCCATTCGCCGGTATGCCGATCTGATCGTCCACCGGTCCCTCATCTCAGCGCTCGGGCTGGGCAAAGACGGATTACAGGCTGAAGACGAGGCGCGTCTGACAGGCATTGCCCAGCAGATTTCGGCCACGGAACGCCGGGCCATGCTGGCGGAACGCGAAACCAAGGACCGGTTGCTGGCCGGTTATCTGGCCGCACAGGTCGGCGCCCGATTCAACGGGCAGGTCTCCGGCGTGATTCGGTCGGGGCTGTTTGTCCGCCTGCAAGAGACCGGCGCCGACGGCTTTGTACCCGCCGCCACCCTTGGCCGGGACTATTACCGTTTTGACGAAGAACAGATGGCCCTGATCGGCGACCGGACCGGGGAGCGGTTTCGCCTTGGGGATCCGGTGGAGGTGCGTCTTATGGAAGCGGCGCCCGAAGCGGGGGGCCTCCGGTTTGAAATTTTGTCCGAGGGTGAATTTACCGGAGAAAAGCGCAAAGTCCGTGCCAGGTCCGGCGGATCAAATCGGCCCGGGAAGAAAAGGCGGTCATGACACAACCGATTATTTACGGCGAGGCGGATGCACCGCAAAAGCGCCCGGTATGGCCGGCCATCGGTCGGGGCGCACGGGGCCGCTGCCCCAATTGCGCTCGGGGGAAACTGTTCCGGCGGTATCTCAAAGTGGTCGACCGGTGCGAGGTGTGTGCCGAGGAGTTCTTTCATCACCGGGCCGACGACGCCCCGCCCTACATCACCATGCTGATCGTCGGCCATCTGGCCATTGGCGCCATGTTGCATCTCGAAATGACCATCGAGCCGGACCCACGCCTGTATTTGTGGGTGATATTGCCGGCAATCGTTGTGGTTTCACTGGCAATCCTGCAACCGATCAAGGGGGCAATTGTCGGTCTGCAATG
The DNA here is from genome assembly GCA_013152625.1 of Alphaproteobacteria bacterium. GTDB lineage: Bacteria > Pseudomonadota > Alphaproteobacteria > Rhizobiales > Devosiaceae > JAADFY01. The sequence goes on along the minus strand of JAADFY010000022.1, from coordinate 7,402 downwards.
GGCCCATCGCATGCATGGATTTGACCCCGAAAATGCCGACGAACTGTCCGCTTGACAATTTTCCGCCAGTCCCTAGTTTGCCCGCCAACAACGCATTGGCCGGCCTCGTGGCCGGGCGCACCCCTATTTGTTCCGGAGCATCACAATGGCAAAAGCCAACACTGTGAAAATCAAACTGGTCTCGACGGCTGATACCGGCTTTTATTATGTGACCAAAAAGAATACCCGCACCATGACCGAGAAAATGTCCATGAAGAAGTATGACCCGGTGGTGCGCAAGCATGTCGACTTCAAGGAAGTCAAAATAAAATAGGCTGGCGCAGACCGTCAGACAAAAAAAGGGCCCCGCTTTCGCGAGGCCCTTTTTTTTGTAAGTGGCTGGTTCGGACCGGCTATTGAAGAGGCCACTCTTGCCGATGCCGAACCAGCCGCCCTACGGACCCAGGAGTTGCGGCGGACCTGAGAAAAACCGTAGGGAGCTTGGCGCGCAATATTTATACAGCGCGATAACTCTGGTTAAAAAAACCTTACTAAAGAACTCGGGTTGTTCCAAATGATTGCTGCTTCGCAACACCCGCTTTCTCCAGTTATGATGAAACGATAACCTTAACGCCGCAGGGCCAGGGGCCTTGTTTCCCTTGCCCGGACTGAATGCATACCATTGTAACTATATTATGACGGTTGGCATCTATGCGGCGTCATAGACCACTTGGTTGCGGCCCTGGCGCTTGGCCCGATACAGGGCAATGTCTGCCCGTTTCATGATGGTCTCGGGGGTATCGTCGGGCAACTCGTTGATGGCAATGCCCACAGAAACCGTAATCAGCAGCAAATCGCCAAACCCGGCATTTATCGGATCGGTCGCCATGGTCTTGCGGATGCGTTCGGCCACCATCTGCGCATGGTCAAGGTCGGTGTCCGGGATCAGAACGACAAATTCCTCGCCGCCATATCGGCACGCCAGATCGGCCCCGCGAATGTTGCGTTGCAGGCGCTCGGCAAATTCCTTGAGCACCAGATCACCAATATCGTGCCCATAGGTATCATTGACGGATTTGAAAAAATCGATGTCGAGCATCAGCGCACACATGGTGCGACCGGTTTCTTTGGCCTTGCTTAAAAGCAGGGCTAAATGGCGGTCGAAATAGCGGCGGTTGTACAGCCCGGTCAGTTCGTCGATCACCGCCAGCGCCACGGTGTCCGACAAAGTGTTGCGCAATTCCACCGAGTATCGGTGCCGACGGATCTGGGTGGCAACCCGGGCGGCAAGTTCATTGCGCTCTATGGGACGCTGGATGAAATCATTGACCCCCAGTTCAAGCCCGCGCAAAACCAATGGCCTGTCCTGCTGTTCGGCAACCAGAAGAATGGGCATCAAACGGGTCTGCTCCAGGGTGCGCAACTGCGAGCATACCCGCAAGGGATCCACGTCCCCCAGAGTCATGGAGACAATGGCCAGTTCATAGTCGGCTTCCGCCGCCCGCATGGTGGTATCGCCGGGGTCGGAAACAATGTCGATGTGATGCTTGTCGCTGAGATATCCTGCCAGCCGTTCCGCACCGATCGGGTCGCTGTCCACGAGCAGAATTCGACCCCCGTCCGCACTGATGGCCGCGGTCATGCCCATGGCATCCTCAATCGCGATCGACTGACCGGTAACCGCCCTCGATCTTAGTTCGTCCGACAGCACCTTCAAGCGCACCAGGGATTTTACCCGGGCCAGAAGCTGCACATCATCCACCGGCTTGGTCAAAAAATCGTCGGCCCCCGCTTCCAGACCGCGCACCCGGTTGGAAGGCTCATCCAGGGCTGTAATGATAATGATGGGAATGTGGGCCGTCAGCGGGTCGGCTTTGAGCAACGCGCACGCTTCAAATCCGTCCATGCCCGGCATCATCACATCGAGCAATACGATATCGATTTGTCCGCGCCGGCAGATTTCAATGGCTTCCGGGCCGCTGATCGCCGAGGTCACGTCATAATACTCGGCTGTCAAACGCGCTTCGAGCAATTTCACGTTGGCAGGGGTATCGTCAACAACGAGTACGCGGGCCGTCATACGCTAACCACTCAAACTGGAACCAGTCAAAATGAAAGACCGGCCAAATAAAAATCAAACTCGACCTCAAGACATCAAGCGGGGCCAATGTAACTTTGAATGGTTTCCAAAAAGTGTGGAACCGATATCGGCTTGGAAATATATCCCTCGCACCCGCCCTGCAGGATGCGCTCCTCGTCGCCCTTCATGGCAAAAGCGGTAACCGCAATGATCGGTATCGAGGCGAGTTCCTCGTCCTCTTTGATCCATTTGGTTACCACCAGCCCGGAAACTTCGGGCAGTTGAATATCCATGAGAATCAGGTCCGGATGGTGCGCGCGGGCAAGATCAAGAGCCTCCAGACCGTTGCGGGTCTGGATGGTTTCATAGCCGCGGGATTCCAGAAGGTCGTGGAAGAGCTTCATGTTAAGCTCGTTATCCTCGACAATCATGATGGTTTTAGCCATTTCGGACCGGCCTCCCGGGCGGGATCTTTCCAGCGATCTGTTAGCGATCTACACGTGGTCTGGGTATCATCGATATGTTACGAAACACGTAATAGGTAAATGCGGATATGACCAGTAAAGCTTTGAATGAGGCTGTTTTGAACTGGGGTGAAATCTGCCTTGGGCACCTGGCGGGAGACCCCGGTCTGCTGGATGCTTTTTTGACCCAGAGCGGCATGGCGCCGGCCCAATTGCGCCAGAGCGCGGGCACAAAGCCCATGGCCATGGGTCTGATGGCCTTTTACGCCCACAACGAGGCTGCGCTGCTGGCCATGTGCGAGACCGCCGGCGTGGGGGCCGCCGACTTCATGCGCGATTATGCGCGGGCCAACCCCGATGGCTGAGGGATTGACCCCAAAAATCGAGTATTTGTGCCGGGATTGTGAGGCGGCGGGCACCGGGCCCACAGGGCCGAAACGGTGCCCCCAATGCGGTTCGCCGCGCATGATCGCCCATGATGAGCTTTTCGCCCTTAACATTGCCCATATCGACTGCGATGCGTTTTATGCCTCGGTGGAAAAACGCGACAACCCGGAACTGGCCGGTCGGGCGGTCATAATCGGCGGGGCGAAGCGGGGCGTTGTGGCTACGTGTTGCTATATGGCGCGTCTTTCGGGGGTGCATTCGGCCATGCCTATTTTTCAGGCGAAGCGCCTGTGCCCCGAGGCGGTCATCGTGCCGCCGCGCATGAAAACCTATGTCAAGATCTCGCGGGAAATCCGCCGGCGCATGGACGCGCTGACCCCGCTGGTGGAGCCGTTGAGCATCGATGAAGCTTTTTTGGACCTGAGCGGCACCCGGGCGCTGTTCAAATCGCCGCCGGTGCAGGTTCTGGCGAAATTTGCCAACGATATAGAGCGCGAAATCGGCATTACCGTTTCCGTCGGTCTGTCCCACAATAAATTCCTGGCCAAAATCGCGTCCGATCTCGACAAACCCAGGGGCATGGCTGTGATCGGTGATGCGGAGACCACCAGCTTTCTGGCCGCCCAGCCCGTTGAAATCATTTACGGTATCGGCAAAAGTTTTGCCGCCCGCCTGCACCGGGATGGCATTACCCGCATCGGCCAATTGCAAAAAATGTCCGAAGCAGACCTGGGCAGAAAATACGGAGAAATCGGCCTGCGGCTGGCCAGGCTAAGCACCGGCCAGGACGGGCGGCGTGTGCAGACCAGGGCCGTGGTAAAATCAGTCAGCCACGAGACGACATTTTTTTCCGATATCGACGATCTGGACACTTTATCAACCCGGCTGTTGGCCCTTAGCGAACTGGTGGCGGCCCGCCTCAAGGCGCGCTCGATTGCCGGTGACACGGTTACGTTAAAGCTCAAAACCGCCGGTTTCGCCCTGCGCACCCGCGCCCGGCATCTGCTGGCGCCAACCCAGCTTGCCCATGCCATATACGAAACCGGTTTTGCTTTGCTTGAAAAAGAAGTAGGCATCACTTCATTCCGCCTGATCGGGGTTGCGGTTTCCGGCCTGGGCCCGGCGCCGGCGGATGACCCGGTGGATCTTGTGGACCCGGGGGTGGCAAGAAAAGCGGCGGCAGAGCGGGCCATGGACAAGGCGCGGGCCCGCTTTGGCGATCAGGCGGTGTTGCGGGGCAAGCTTTTTCAGCCTCAAAACAGCCCGGAACCACCCGGCCAGAAACCGAACCGCACGTCTTGAAAATCAACTGAACTCCTGGGGGATCACACATGCAGGATATTGAAAGCCGTCTGGCCCAACTGGGGGTCAAGCTGCCCAAACCGGCCGCAGCCGTTGCCAGCTATATGCCCGTGCGCACCGTGGGGCGAACCCTTTACATTTCCGGCCAGATTTCCGCCGGCCCGGAAGGTATCATTCGCGGCATCCTGGGCGACACCATGAACGTTGCGGAAGGCCAGCAGGCGGCCACCGCCGCAGCCCTGTCCATCCTTTCCCATATCCGGTTCACCGCCGGGCGCGATCTCGAACATATCGCCTCTATTGTCAAACTGACGGTGCTGGTGGCGGCCACACCGCAATTCACTGAACATCATCTGGTGGCCAACGGCGCCTCCGATCTGTTTGTCCACCTTCTGGGGGAAAACGGCCAGCATGCACGGGCCGCATTTGGCGCCACCGGGTTGCCGTTCGGCGCTGCGGTTGAAATTGACGCCATCGTGGAAATGAACCATTGAGCGCCCCAGCAAAAACCGGGCCGATTTTTGCCCGGCCCATCGCCCATCGCGGACTGCACGACAAATACGCAGGGCGAACCAGAAACAGCCCGGAGGCGTTCGAGGCGGCGATAACATACGGCTATGGTATTGAATGTGATCTGCAAATGAGCGCCGATGAGGTGCCCGTTGTGTTCCACGACAGTGCCCTTGAACGGCGAACCGGAGCAGAAGGGACGGTAAACGAGATCAGCGCCGAAACCTTCATGGGGCTCGAACTCGGGCAAACCGGCCAGTCGCCCCAGTCGTTCGCCGGCCTGCTGGATCAGGTGGGGGGCCGGGTGCCGCTGATTGTGGAGTTAAAAAAACAATCGGATCCGAAATCCCCCCTGGGCCGTATTGCCGTGGAAACAGCCGCCGGTTATCCCGGCCCCATCGCTTTCAAGTCTTTTGACCCGTCCTTGGTCGCAGCGGTCCGGCAGGCCGGTTTTTCCGGCCCGGTTGGCATTGTCATCAATGGCGGGCCCGGGGATGCCAACGCGGTTTCGGGCCGTCTCGCCCTGCAACATCTCGTTCATGCTCCGGCCAACGAGTTTGACTTTTTGTCCCTTAATCACCTTGCCCTGGAATTGCCCGCGGTCAATTTGTTGCGCCGGGTGGGCAAGAAAATCATGGCGTGGACGGTGTGCACCCCGGCCGAGGCCGCAAAATCGCGCCCTTTGTGTGATCAGATCATTTTTGAGGGGTTTTTTCCGCCTGTCGCGAACGAATAAAGGTGCCAGGTAATCCCATGGATGCCGAACGAGAATTTGTCGCCGAAATGGTGGATGGTGCCAAGGCCATCCCCGAGGCCGACTGGTCGGCGTGCATTGCCGGGTCGGACGGGCAGGCCAACCCGTTTCTCCTGCGCGCGTTTTACGTGGCCCTGGAGGGTTCCGGCAGTGCGGTTCCCGCCACCGGCTGGCACCCAAGGCATGTGGTGTTGCGCCACACAGATGGGCAAATCGCCGGACTGATGCCGTGTTACGCCAAGACCCATTCCCAGGGTGAATATGTGTTCGATTTCGGCTGGGCAGACGCATTTGAGCGTTCGGGCGGCAAGTATTATCCAAAGTTGCAGATCTCGGTGCCCTTTACGCCGGTGACCACCCCAAAGCTGCTGGTGCCCGGCGCGACCGATATCCAGGCACAAAAAGCGCTTCTGGGCGCAGCAGAACAGATTGCCACCCGGGGTAATCTATCGTCGATCCACGCCACTTTTCTGCCCGAACCAGAGCATGATCTGGCCGTTGAGCGAGGCTGGTTGTCACGGATAGACCGGCAATTTCATTGGAACAACAACGGGTTCTGCTCGTTTGATGATTTTTTAGGGACCCTTTCCTCGCGCAAGCGAAAATCCATTCGCCGGGAGCGCCGGCTGGCCTTAAGCGACGGCATATCCATTGACTGGCTTACCGGGAGCGACATTACCGAGGAGCATTGGGACCGGTTTTTCGCGTTTTACATGGATACGGGAAGCCGCAAGTGGGGCCAGCCCTATCTAACGCGGCAGTTCTTCTCGCAACTGGGTCAGGACCTGGGGGACCGGGTGGTTTTGATCCTGGCGAAGCGGGGGGATCACCCTGTCGCCGGTGCTTTAAACCTTGTGGGCGCCGATGCCATATATGGCCGTTACTGGGGCTGCGGCGAGGATGTCCCGTATTTACACTTTGAAGTGTGCTACTATCAGGCCATAGACTACGCGATCGCCCATAAACTGGCCCGGGTCGAGGCCGGGGCCCAGGGTGAGCACAAACTGGCGCGCGGATATGTACCGCATCTCACCCGCTCGGCCCACTGGATCGGCCATGCCGGGCTACGCGCCGGGGTTGCGGACTATCTTGAGGGCGAGCGAGAGGCGATTTTGGCCGAGCGGGAGTGGCTGACAAAACTTGGACCTTTCCGCCGCGACGACAACCGGTAAAGGCGAACCCGACTTTGGGGCAATTGGGTGTTTTTGGGGGACACAGACATGGATGATTTTGACAATAACAATCTATTTGCCAAGATCATTCGCGGCGAAATTCCCGGCCACAAGGTTTATGAAGATGACGCCGTGCTCGCGTTTATGGATGTCATGCCCCAATCGGACGGGCACACCCTGGTGGTGCCCAAGGCCGGCTCGCGAAACCTGCTCGATGCCGACCCTTTAATCCTTGCCGCCCTGATTGAACGGGTGCAAAAAATCGCCATCGGGGTAAAAGCTGCCATGAATGCGGATGGCATTTTGATCAAACAGTTTAACGAGGCCGCAGCCGGTCAGACCGTCTTCCACCTGCATTTCCATGTCATACCGGTCTTTGATGGCCAGCCCCTCGCCCCCCACTCGGGGGAAATGGCCGACATGGGCGAACTGGCCGAACGGGCCGGCAAAATTCGAAAAGCACTCGGTTAGAGGCTGATTTTGCTTTATGGGGCTCTTGTTTTACCTCACGCCGAGTTCGCGTTGAAGCTCGCTGATCTCTGAGTCAGAGAAGGCATGTAAAAATGGCCTACCAAAGCGTTCTTTCACTTTTGAAGACATCCATTCCGTCATCACACGGCTTGTCCGGGTGATCCAGTCTTATGGCCGTGCAGACTGTGAAAGGACCCAAGACTGGATTACCCGCATGAAGCGGGTAATGACGAACAGGAAAATAGCTTCGCATTTTCCCCCTCCCCCTTGCGGGGAGGGGTCA
>JAADFY010000021.1 GCA_013152625.1 Alphaproteobacteria bacterium | reverse complement strand
GCCCGCTCGGTGCCCGACAGACCGGTTGCGGCAATAAATGCGGCAAAATCCGGATGTAGAGATTTCAGACTTTGGCGTAACATTTTACGCCGTTGGCCAAATGCGCTTTTGGTCACCGCCTCAAGGGCCGACACCGGCACCTGGGTGGCCTCCGGCTTTGGCACCAGATGAACCAGCGACGATGTCACCCTGGGCGCTGGCGTGAATGCGGCCCGGTCGATATCAAATGCGATGGCCGCCCGGGTTCGCCACCCGGCCAGAATCCCCAGGCGTCCGTAGGATTTGTCGCCGGTTCTGGCGCAAATGCGCTCCGCAACCTCCTTTTGAAACATCACGGTCAGGCTTTCGTACCAGGGCGGCCATGGCGAGGCGGAAAGCCAGCCGGTCAGCAGCGGCGTGGCGATATTGTAGGGCAGGTTGGCGACAATGCGCGCCGGCCCCCGGGTCAGCGAACTGTAATCCATGTCCAGAGCATCCGCCTCGATAACTTCAAGGCGCCCCGGATAGCGATTCGAGATTTGTTCGAGGGCGGGCAAAACCCGGGCGTCCCGTTCAATGGCGATTACTTTTTCCGCCCCGTGGGCCAAAAGCGCCCGTGTCAGCCCCCCTGGTCCCGGCCCCACCTCAATGATCGTGCGCCCCGCAAGGGGCCCCGAGGCCCGGGCGATACGCGAGGTCAGATTAAGATCGAGCAGGAAATTCTGGCCCAGATGGCGCTTTGCACTTAACCCGTATTTCGCGATTACCTCGCGCAGGGGCGGCAGGTCGTCAATTTGTGCCATGGCCTGTCGGTCCTGACCTGAATTCTTATTTTCGTGTCAGCCGTTCGGCCAGCTTGATCGCATTGAGCATGCTGGTGGACGAAGCCTCGCCGCTGCCCGCCAGATCAAATGCGGTGCCGTGATCGGGCGATGTGCGCACCAGGGGCAGGCCGAGCGTGACATTGACCGCAGAGTCGAAATAAAGCGCCTTGATGGGGATCAGGGCCTGATCGTGATACATGGCAATGATCGCGTCATACCGGGCGCGGGATTTCGGGGCAAAGGCGGTATCGGGCGCCAGCGGACCCTCAACGGCGATGCCCTCGGCACTCAGGGTGGAAATGGCCGGCCAGATGATCGTCTCTTCCTGATCGCCCATCGTACCGCTTTCTCCGGCATGGGGGTTCAGCCCGGCAATGCCCAAAAGCGGCTGCTTGATGCCGAAACGGGCCTTGAGCTCATCATGAACGATGCGGGCGGTAGCCACGATCTGGTTGGTGGTCAGCCGCCAGGGTACTTCGACAAACGGGATATGCACCGTGACCGGCACCGTGCGCAGTTTTGGTGTCGACAGCATCATGACCGGGCGCGGAACAATGCCATTCCGGGCACACAGCGAGGCGATAAATTCGGTGTGTCCGGGAAATTCAAATCCCGCTTCATAAAGACTTGCCTTGTGGATAGGCGCGGTCACCACGGCCCGTGTCAGCCCCTCCAGCGTGTCGCCCACGGCCTGTTCGATGGCCGCGATAACCGTGCCGGCCGCCGCCGATGAAGGCTCCCCCGGCGTGTCCCTAATATCGCCCTCGATGTCGACCACCGGCAGGGCGCGGGGGAAATCCAGTTCCACCCGATCAGGGGAACTGGCCACCACCGTGATTCGTTTTTTCAAGCGTTTCGCCCGGGCAGAAATGAGCTGGACGGAGCCGAAAACACAAAACGGCTTGAGCTTGTTTTTGGCGTGATTGAGATAGAGATCGATAATCAGATCGGGGCCGATACCCTGCGGTTCGCCCATCGTTACCGCAATCGGCGGGTTATCTGGCATGGGCTATCTCAAAGGTTGACGATCTCTGCGTCGTCGATCAGTTTTTTCAAAAAGGCTTCAGCCTCGCCCTGCAGGCGCTCGGTGCCCCGTTCGGCCCGAATGCTGTTTTTAACAAATGTCAGGTCACGCGCTTCGGTTTTAGAGCAGATTGCCAGCATCGAGACGCCCCGACCGGTGGTACGCGGTTTGGTTATGCCGCTAACCCCGAGCCCCGCCAGTTCATCCGCGATCGCTTTGGGCAACTGGGTGGAATGGCGTCGGCCCACATCAATGACCGCCGCTTCATTGTAGGAAAGCGCTAATTGCACCGCCGCGTCGCACCCCGCAAAACTCTTTCGATAATTGTTGGCCTCGGTGGTTCGCCGGCGAACCGAAACATTCGAGCCGGTGGGAACGACGAAAATGATTTCCTTCAGGATATAATCAAATGTGGCGGTCTGGATTTGATCGCTGGCCGCAATTTCCAGTTCGAGATCCGATATCTTGATTTTCGCCCGCAGCACATTTTGTACCACAGCCTGCCAGGACAATTGCGCCCGCAAGCGGTTTTTGAGGGTCTCCACGCCAATACCGTTGCCGTTGAGCAACTGGGTGAGGCGGCCAGGGCTCAGTTTGACGTTGGTGGCCACCCGCTGATAGGCGTCCTCGACGGCCTTGTCGCTTGCCTCAAGACCCAGCCGTTTGGCCTCCGCGATTTTTATCGTGTCTTCGATGAGCTGCTGGCGGGCCAGCCGCACGCGCTCCCCGTTTGACGAACCACGCCCTTCCAGCTTCAAAAAAGAAGCCTGCTGGGAAATATCGAAATCGGTAATGCGCGTACCATTGACGGTTATCTTGACCACCGCAGCCTGAACGGGCGCGATAAATGTCAAAACAGTAAGAATAACAATGGAAACGAGGTGTCTGGTCAGCATCATTTCGGTTCCTGGTTGCTCGATTCCACTCCGTTTGGCGTCCAATTGCGGCCACATTCTGGTGTCCGCTCCGTATTCAACCAACCGTGCTGTTGTGTGTTCAGGCCCACGACCTAATCGAAAGCGCCAATACCACCCGTTTCGAACAGGGGATACAGCTTGAGAAATATTTCAACCCGGGCGCTGTCGGGGTTGCTGGCATGGGTTGGGCCAAACCCGGTAAACCCGATGCCGTAGCCCAGATATTCGTCATCATAGGCCACCCCGAAATTGTATTGGGCCACGGACTGGTCCACCATGTCAATATTGAGCCCCGCCTGGGCCGACCAATAGTCCGCCAGCGGGAATTTCACCCCCGCGTTGACTTCGTACAAATCCTCCACCACCCCCAGCGCCGGGTTAGCGGCAATAAACGCGTAGCCGGCGGTAACGGCAAACATGTCATTGTCGATTGTTGCCGCCATGGCCGCCCGGGCCAGCGAAAAACTGTCCACATCCAGTTGCGCTTTGGCCCCAAGGGTCACCCCCCGCCGCGGCGCCCCGGTCACGCCGATCACATAGTAGGACAACGGGTCGTCCAGTCCCGACCCCGCACCGGTCAGGACCGGATCGGGTACGCCAAACGCGTTCAGCCCGGAAATCTGGTAGCTCTTGCCGGCCACCGCATCGAGCCAGGCCCCGTCGGAAAACTGCACATTATAGCGCACCCCCAGGGATGCCCTCAAGCCGGTTTCCTGCCGGTCATCCCCGGAAAAGCGGTTAAAACTGAACAGGTTGGTGTCGTCGAACACGAAGCTTTGCGCGTCATCATTGGTAATGCCGGGGGTTTCGGCGGCCCCCCCCCGCCAGACGATCTGGGCGATGGGTTCGAGCAGATAGGCCACCGCAGCGTCAGATGAAACAAGCGGCCAGCGCAAATCCAGCGCCGCGATCGGCGTGGCCGACAACAACATGCCGCCGGGTGGGGCGAGGGGGTCGCCGCTGGCCCCGTTATAGCTGGCCGCGTCGGCCCGAAGCGCCACATAGGGCGACACGACCACGCCGGCCGGCCCGATATACTGGTTGGTCCAGCCCGCCTCAAGCGTTGCCCGGGTTTTGTTGCCCTCAAAGCCGAATGACCGGGGCACGCCGCCCACGGTTTCGATCTGATCGGCGCCCCGGTTCACATTAAGAAAACTGCCTCGGAACCGGATCTCGCCATTCCCTTCGGCCAGCCGGTACACACTGTCAAACTCCGCCACCGGCACCGCGCTGGCCTGTTCGGCCTGATCAAGGGGGGTAACGTTGCCCTGCTCTACAAACTGCTGTACGCGAATGTCGGCGAAAATTTCCGGCGAGAGTTTGGTGGCGAAAACCTCGTTGACCACATACCCGCCCCGGGTCTGGCCCACATCATAATCGGGCAAAAAAGCCGGATCGGTAAATGCGGTCAGCGACCAGCCGGCGGTCCAGTTGTCGGCGAGGGAAAAAGACCCCGTTGTCTGCACCGCACCGCGCCAGTCCCGGTCGCCAGGCTCCCCCGCATAGGCGGCCGGATCAAGCTGGAACAGGCTCCACCCGGAAAGGGTGTAGGTGCCGTTTTCAAGTTCCTGGGTCCACTCGGCCCCGGCCATGATCCCTTGCCGCGTGTAAAGGGTCGGGGTGACCACCAGTTCGGAATTTTCGGTGGGCACGAACCTGTAAGGCAGCCCGATCCCCAGCCCCCTTTGTTCCCCATAGCTTATTCTGGGCAACTGCAGCCCGGTGGGCACAAGCCCATCCACCGGCAGCGTGAAAGACGGCAGCAAAGGAATGCTGACCCCCAGCAGTTCCAGTTCCGGTGATACAAAATAATAGAGCTGATCGGCTTCATTGCGCTCGATCTGTGCCGCTTTTATCCGCCAGCCGATGCGCCGCCCCTGGTCGTCGATGCAGGTGCCGCACGGAGAATAGGCCCCCCCGGTGAGCAATATGGAGCCATCGGCGGAAAGCGAAGCCTCCTCGGCGGTAAAATACGAACCATCTTCGGCCCGAAATACCAATGACTGCAAAAACCCTTGTCTGAACGTGTCGGTCAGTTCGGCCCGCTCGGCCAGAAATTCCTGCCCGTTGGGTGTTTTAACCACCACTTGGCCCACCAGCACCACCGAACCGCGCCGCTGGTCATATTCTATCCGGTCGGCGGCAATGGCGTATCCGGCAAAAAATATACGCACATTTCCCGAAGCCACGACCAGCCCGCTTCGTGCCCGGACCGACAGCAGGTCGGCATTGATCACCATTTTGTCGCTGGCGGTGACCGGTTGCTGGGCGAAAAAATTGTCCGGCAGCAGGGAAGGGGCGGCAAAAGCGCTGACGGGCAAGCTGACGGGCATGAGGAAAAACGCCATGCCCAGCAGCGCCGGACGCAGCCCAACCAGATCACCAAAAAGCGTGCGCAGGCGCAATATGCTCATCCGTCTTCAACGTGCAGCAACACGGTCACCCCAATGACAATGGCCACAATAGCAGGTCCCCAGGCCGCCAGGGCGACATCGAGTACCCCCCGTGATCCGGCCTGATAGGCAAGCTGTGCCAATACAAAGACCCCCAAGCCAAGAACGATACCATAGAATATGATGGAGCCAGAAGCACCGGTCCTTCGATAACCGGCTGTAAAGGCAAACGCAATTAACAAAGAGCCAACAAGCACCAAAGGGAGCGCTTCCATACCGGCAACGCGCATTTTTGCAACATCCCGGGCCGCCGGGTCGAGCACATTGCTGGCCAGCACCTCGCGCAGCTCCGCATAAGTCATGCCATCGGTCGCCCCAAGGGCAAGTCGCACGGCCACCGGGCCGGTCATTCCGTCAAGAACTTCACTGGTAAACGGCTTTGGCGGTTGACCGAGCACATGAATGGTGCCGTCAAACAAAACCAGCCGGTTTTCAACGATTTCAGCACTTTTTGCCGTCAGCTGACGTATGGGCCGGCCTTCGAGGTCGGTGGCGATGACCCGCAAACGGGTAAATGCCGCCCCGCTCTCCCGGCGTCTTTCGGCAAACACATGCTGAATGGTCCGCACCCCTTCGATGACAAACCAGCCGCCGCTCCGGGTCCCCACTTCCGAGCCCGCGCGCACGTTCTCGAGCCTGTCCGTGGCCCGCTGGGCCGCAATAAGCCCCCCGTCCAGCGCAAACGAGACCACAATTCCCAGGATGACCGCCGCCGCCACCGGCATGCGCATGATGCCCCAGATGGAGGCGCCCGCCGATTTCATGATGAGGAGTTCGTTACGTTGCTGCAGGTTGGCAATCCCCATGACCCCGGCGATAAGCACCGACAGGGGCAAAAGTTCCAGGTTCCAGCGGAAGGCCTTGAGCCCGGCCTCCAGAATGGGCGCCAACGGATTGCCCGCCGATCCGGTGCTGATCGCCCGGATAACGCCGATAAACTCTGCAAGCATGCCCAACGACCACAAAATGGCGCTGACATAGACTAAAGACAGCCCCAGAGTTGCCGTAACATGCCAACCGGCCCGGATCATGGTCTTGCCCCGCCGGCAACGGGCCAGAGAGCAAGCCAGTAGCGCTGCAACAGCATGATCCCGGCGATACCGAGCACCCCGGCACCCGGCGCGAACAGCACCGGCCATGCGCCCAGGTTCTCCCGTTCCACATAGATCGCCAGCAACCCGGTCGCCACTTCCATCAACACACCGGCCCCCACCAGAATGAGTTCCGGCGGCGCCCATCTTGAGGTGCGTGCGCCGGTGGGGTGGCCGACAAATCCGTAGGCAAATACCGGAAAAGAAATCGCTAAAAACATCAGGGCAAAGCGCCACCCCACGGTGGCCCCCACCCGGGCCGGATCGGAGATCGCCAACGGCCCGGATAGCAGTTCAAAGGTGGTTTGCGACCGGAACCCGGGTGTCAGCACCCCCACCGATTGCGGAAACTGGCCCAGCGAAAGTGAATAGCGCTCAAAACTGACCGTGGACAGATTACCGCTTTCGATATCGAGATACTGGATCGAACCGTTGCGCAAATCGACGCTGAACGCGCCTTCCTCCTCGGTGATGTCGGCACTGGTGGCCATGAATGTGCGGGTTTGCTCGGGGTTGGTGCGGTCATAAAGGAAAAAGCTTTGTGCACCCCCGTCCGTGGCGCGCCGGTCGATGCGCAACGTCACCCCCGTGGCCAGATCAATGTAGCTTCCCGCCTGTGATGATCTGGCAATCAGATCCGCATTGACCCGCTGCAAATTGAGGTCGATGGCCCGAATGGCGGCGGGATTGCCAAAATGTTCCAGAACCCCCGAAAGCCCACCGATGAACACCACAAACGCAAATACGGCCCCGTGAATGGGACCAACGGCGCCGGTGGCATGAATGGTGTCGATCTCGTGGCGGGCCCGCAGGGCCCCAAAAGTGCGCGCCAGCCCTAAAATGCCGCAGATAGGCAACAGGAAGGCCGCCGGTGTGACGGTCGATAAAAGCGTCTGGGTAAGCAGGACCGAAAAATCCTGCCCCTTGACCGTAACCAGCGAAAACAGCGCCAGCACCAGAATCAGCCAGCTCGCGCTCAAAGCAAATGCGTACACCATGGCGAACGAGCCCAGCATGCGCAAAAACAGGTAGCGGGTAATCTGGTTCATCTTCGCGTCTGGCTCATTTGATCTGGTTCATTTTCCGCTGGGCGCTTGATTTGTTCACACCATTAAGCTGATTTGCATCATGGACCGTACAATTTTCGCATTCGGGGACATTCACGGGTATCGCGATTTGCTTTGCGAAAAAATCGATGCGGCCCGGGCTTCTCCATATTTTGGCGCCGACAGTGAATTTGTCTTTCTCGGCGATTATGTGGACCGGGGGCCCGACAGCGCCGGCGTCATCGACAAGCTGATCGAAATGCAGGCCGGCGAACACACAACCATCTGCCTTACCGGCAACCATGAACTGGCCATGCGGCGGTTCCTTGACGAGCCGGGGACCTTGTTGCACTGGCTCGATTGGGGTGGCGGTGCAACCATTGCTTCGTATGGTGTGGGCACCCCGCGCCGGGCCCTGGGGCGGCCGGTAAGCTGGGCCATGCGCGACAGGCTGGCGGAGGCCATGCCCCCCGGCCATTTGCCGTTTTTGCAAAATCTCCCGGTCAGCCATGTGCGCGGCAAATATCTGTTTGTCCATGCCGGAATTCGCCCCGGCGTTGCCTTTGCTGAACAAACGGATACGGACATGACGATGATTCGCCAGCCGTTTCTTGCCCATCCCGGGCCCCATTCCCACTATGTGGTCCACGGGCATACGCCAGTGGATGAGCCCGAAATTCTCGCCCATCGCGCCAACATTGACACCTGTGCCTATGAGACCGGGCGCCTGACCTGTCTGGCAATAACCGAAAAAGGAAAGTTTGTTGTCTGATCAGAGGATCGCGATGTGATCTTTTGACACAGCACACAAAAATTTGATTTCTCTCCCCCAATTCGACCTCATTACGCCCATATCAGCGACGCAAGCGGAGGACAGGGGTCTGGAATGTACGCGCAGCGTTGCCATTTTGGCGTCCTGCGCCGGATCGTCTGGCGGGACACATGAAATAAGAAACAAAGGAAGACAACATGATTGGTACTGCCAGAATCACAGGAACCGTTTTTGCAGCCATCATGGCCCTCGCCATGAGCACAGGTGGCGCCCTTGCGGACCGCGCCGCCGGCCTGGTCGGCAACGACCTGAAAGTCGAATTAAGCGAATGGTCGATGGGGTTTGACGAAATCCGTGCCCCCTCGGGCAGAATCAATGTGGAATTTTTCAATGTGGGGCGCGCGCCCCATGATTTTTCGGTGCGCATGGCCGGTAGCGGAGAACTGGTCTATCGCTCACGGGTTATTCTGGGTGGCGACTGGGGGCGGGCAACCCTTGATCTGGCGCCGGGCGAATACGAAATAATCTGCGCGCTGCCTGGCCACGCAAATCGCGGCATGGTGGCATCGCTGACGATCGGCCAATAGCGGTTGACGGTTTGCCCGTAAGACTTGTCCGCTTGCCCGTAAGATTTGCCCGCCTGGCCTATGAGCCTTGACCTCTATGAGCCTTGGCCGCTTTGGGCGGCCTGCTCGGCTATGCTTTGTTTGACATCGCGCTCCTGCTGGCTCAATCGCTCCTGAAAGGCCCGTTCTTCGGGGCCCCAGGAGCTTTTGATAAACTCCAGCAGGGCGCTGATGTCTTCAGGCGAAAGGACACCGCCAAATCCAGGCATGTCGCTTTCATATCCGCCGCCGATAAATGCCGCTGAGCCGTCGGTCATGATGGCCAGCAGCACATCATCCCCATGGTGCCAGGTGTGGCCGGAATTGTCGTGTGGCGGG
>JAADFY010000020.1 GCA_013152625.1 Alphaproteobacteria bacterium | reverse complement strand
TTCCCATCATGATCGGGGCGCCGGATATGGCCTTCCCGCGCATGAACAATATTTCGTTCTGGCTGTTGCCGGCGGCGCTCATTATGCTTTTGATCTCGTTGTTTGTGCCCGGACAGGCCGGATTTCCTGGCTTTGGCGGCGGCTGGACCATCTACCCGCCCCTGGCCACCCAGGGCGGCACGTCCATCACTTTTGCCATTCTCGCACTGCACCTGGCCGGCGTGTCGTCCATTCTCGGCGCCATCAACTTCATCACCACCATATTCAACATGCGCGCCCCGGGCATGACCTTGCACAAAATGCCCCTGTTTCCGTGGTCGATTCTGGTGACCGCCTTCCTGCTGCTGCTGTCGCTGCCGGTCCTGGCCGGTGCCATAACCATGCTGCTCACCGACGTGAATTTCGGCACGACGTTTTTTGCCCCCGAAGGCGGCGGTGATCCGCTGCTGTTCCAGCATCTGTTCTGGTTCTTCGGGCACCCCGAGGTGTACATCCTTATCCTGCCCGGATTTGGCGTCATCTCCCATATTGTCTCCACATTCTCCAAAAAGCCCATTTTCGGCTATCTGGGGATGGTCTACGCCATGATCGCCATTGGTTTTGTCGGCTTCATCGTCTGGGCCCACCATATGTACACCACCGGTCTTTCCCTGGACACGCAGCGCTATTTTGTTGCTGCTACCATGGTGATCGCGGTTCCCACCGGCATCAAGATATTTGCCTGGATTGCCACCATGTGGGGCGGCTCCATATCGTTTCGAACGCCGATGCTGTGGGCCATGGGCTTTATCTTCCTGTTCGTGACCGGTGGCGTGACCGGGGTGGTTCTGGCCAACGCCGGGGCCGACCGTTCCCTGCATGACACCTATTATGTTGTGGCCCACTTCCATTATGTGCTTTCGCTGGGTGCGGTATTCTCGGTGTTTGCCGCCTGGTACTACTGGTACCCGAAAATGTTCGGCTACATGTATTCCTCGTTTCTGGCCAAGACCCATTTCTGGTTGACCTTCATTGGCGTCAATGTGGTGTTCTTCCCCCAGCATTTCCTCGGGCTTCAGGGCATGCCCCGTCGGATCATCGATTATCCTGACGCGTTTTCCTTATGGAACGCGGTGTCCTCCTGGGGCTATGTCATTACGGCATTGGGAACTCTTGTGTTCCTGTGGGGCCTGATCGAAGCGCGCATGGCCAAGCGGGTTGCCGGCGATAATCCCTGGGGCGAAGGTGCGACAACCCTGGAATGGACTTTGTCGTCACCGCCGCCGTTTCACCAGTTCAATACCCTGCCGCGCATCAAATCCGATGGCACACACTAGGTCACGGACCTATAAACGGAGCCCCGCGTAGCAATGGTGTCAGTGGGAAGTACAGATCAGGTTCTGGCAGATGAGGCGCGGCTGGGCGACTATATCGCCTTGCTCAAGCCACGGGTCATGTCCCTGGTTGTTTTTACCGCCGCTGTTGGCATGGCCATGGCGCCCGCCAACCAGCACCCGTTCCTGGCCCTGATTGCCCTGGCGTGCATTGCCGTGGGGGCCGGCGCCTCAGGCGCCCTGAACATGTGGTATGACGCCGACATCGACGCTGTAATGAGCCGGACCGCCAATCGCCCGGTGCCCCGTGGCCGCATAAAGCCCCACGACGCGCTGGCATTCGGGGTTACCCTGTCGGCGTTTTCGGTCGCTTTTCTGGGTCTGGTGGCCAACTGGCTCGCCGCCGGGCTCCTTGCCTTCACCATCTTTTTCTATGTGGTCATCTATACCATGTGGCTCAAGCGCTTCACCCCCCAGAACATTGTCATAGGCGGCGCTGCCGGGGCCTTTCCGCCCATGGTGGGCTGGGCTGCCATGACCGGTCAGGTCGGGTTGGATGCCTGGATCATGTTCGCCATTATTTTCATGTGGACCCCGCCCCATTTCTGGGCACTGGCACTCTACAAAACCGGAGATTACGCCGCCGCCGGCATTCCCATGTTGCCCAATGTCGCCGGGTCCCGCGTTACCCGTACCCATATTCTGGTCTACTCTGTCCTGCTCGCCATAGTTTCACTGGCGCCCCTGGCCACCGGCCTCGCCGGCTGGCTTTATGGCGCGGTGGCGGTGGGCATGGGCATTCCCATGATCGTTCTGGCTGCAAAACTGTCGCGCCAGCCCGAAGGCGCCCCCATGAAACGAACCGCGCGGCGCCTGTTTGTCCTATCGCTTTTTTATCTGTTCGCCGTGTTCGGTGCCCTTCTGGCCGACCGCGTCCTCACCCTTAACATTGGAATTTTGTGATGACGGATACCCCCCAGCCTTCCATCGAACCGGGTGAGGCGGCAAATACCGCCCGCCGCCGCCGTTCGATCGCCATTGGCATCGTTTTAGCGGTTCTGGTCGCCACCTTTTATGCAGTGACAATCTTCAAGATGGGGCCGGCCATTCTGGATCGGCCGCTTTAGGAATAGCCATGTCGGACATGACGCAAAGTTCAGATACATCGGCCGGCAGGATAGCGCCGGACAACGGCCCAGAACCAAAATCGCCAAAAGCGCACCGTCCGGTGGCGTTGGCGCTGGTGTTGCTGGTGGCCGGCATGGTCGGCTTGAGTTTTGCCGCGGTGCCGCTTTATCAGTTGTTCTGTCAGGTGACCGGATATGGCGGCACCACCCAGCGGGCTGACGCCGCCAGCATACCCGCACCCATTGAACGTGAAATGACGGTGCGATTTGACGTCACGGTTTCGCAAAAACTGGCCCTGAAGGTGGTCCCTGCGGGATCTGTTACCGATCAGATCGGCAATTCAACCACCGTATTTTACCTTGCCACCAATTTAAGCGATCAGCCGGTCAGCACGACCGCCGGGTTCAACGTGACTCCCCTGTCAGCCGGGGTGTATTTTAACAAGGTTGAGTGTTTCTGCTTTACCCAGCAGACCATCGCCCCCGGCGAGACGGCCGAGATGGGCATTACATTCTTCCTTGATCCCGAACTTGACTTGAACAGTGACCTTGACGCATTGCGCGAAGTCACACTTTCATACACCTTCTATCCAGACACCACCGAAAGCAGCTGAAATGGCCACCCAAGACACCGCTCAGGATATGGCACACGCGCCCCACGAAGCCCCCGACCATGACTATCATCTGGTAAAACCCAGTGCCTGGCCGATCATCGGCTCGGTGGCCGCGCTGATCACCGCAATTGGCGGCGCGATCTATATGCGCGGGGGGTCCTTCTGGGTCCTGCTGATCGGCCTGACCATTGTCGCCTATACCATGTTTGGCTGGTGGCGGGATGTGGCCCGGGAGGCCAACACCGGGGATCACACCCCGGTTGTCATGCTCCACCACCGGTACGGCATGATCTTGTTCATTGCCTCCGAGGTCATGTTCTTTGTGGCCTGGTTCTGGGCCTATTTTGATGCGGCGTTTTATGCGGATGAGGCCATCCAGGTGGGCCGGGTTGCCGTGACAGGTGGCCTGTGGCCCCCCGCCGGCGTTGAAGTGTTCAACCCCTGGCATTTGCCCCTGTTCAACACCATCATCCTGCTCACCTCCGGCACCACCGTCACCTGGGCCCATCACGCGCTGTTAAAAGATGATCGCAACGGGCTCAAATGGGGTCTGGCCCTGACCGTGCTGCTGGGCATGTTGTTCACCTATGTCCAGGTCTACGAATACGCCACGGCGGGGTTCAGTTTTGCCGGCAACATCTATGGCGCAACCTTTTTCATGGCCACGGGCTTCCATGGGTTCCATGTTCTGGTCGGCACCATATTCCTCATTGTGTGCCTGGTAAGGGCCATGCGGGGCCGGTTCACCCCGGATCGTCATCTCGGTTTTGAGTTCGCCGCCTGGTACTGGCATTTTGTCGATGTGGTTTGGCTGTTCCTGTTTGCCACCATCTATGTGTGGGGCAGCATCGGCGCGGTCATTCACTAAAGCCAGACAGGGACATGGAGCGTTTCCAGGAGTGAGATGGACCAAATAAACGATCCGGTGGATCGTTTTTCCATCGAACGGGACCCGGTTATCCGGCAAGCGAGGTGCGAGTCACTATGCGAGCAGCCGCTATCGGGAAAATGAAACGCGACCAGGTAAGGACAAAGAGCCCTCGTTTGGATTCTGACAAAACAGGATATGTTCGACCGTCGTCGCCAATTCTCGTCGGGCTGAAAAGCCGGTGCCCCCGATGCGGAAGGGGCAAGCTGTATGCCGGGTTTCTCACCCTGGCGAATGGCTGCGACCAGTGCGGGCTGGACTATGATTTTGCCGATGCAGACGATGGGCCTGCGGTTTTGATAACCTTGGTCGTCGGTGCGGTGGTTGTGGGCCTGGCGCTGGCGGTTGAAGTGGCTTTTTCGCCGCCGTTTATTGTCCATGCCCTTTTGTGGCTGCCCCTGCTGCTTGTTATGTCTCTGGGGCTGCTCCGGCCGCTCAAATCGATTATGATTTCCATTCAATATGTCCATGACGCCCGGGAAGGCGAGATTGAATAATGGCGACATCGAATACCCTGCCTGCCCGATCGGTCGGTCGGTTGGCCAGAGCCGGTTTTGCCATTGTCATGGTTGCTCTAACGGCGCTGTTCGCCCTGTTCGGCCTGTGGCAGCTGGAGCGCCTTGAGTGGAAAAACCGGCTCATTGCCGCCGCTGAAGATCGGGCAGGCGGCCCGGTTCAGGCGTTACCGCCGGTTAAAAGCTGGCCTGAAATTGATGTGGGTGAATACAATTTCACCCCGGTCACGGCAACGGGCGCCTACGCCGATGACGAACCCATACGTATATTTATTGGTCTGTCCGATCCCAAGGGTTCTTTTCGCGGCCCCGGCCACTGGTATCTGGCCCGTTTCGAACTTGAGGGCGGTGGTTCGGTTTTTGTAAATCGAGGGTTTGTGCCCCAGGACATTTCAGAATTTGTCGCCCCGCCGGGGGGAACCATCACACTGGACGCGATCATGCGGCGCCCGGAACGTACCGGACCGTTTACCCCCGACGCCGATGTAAATGACCGGCTCGAATGGGTGATTGATCCGGTTCGCATTGCCGGAAGCTGGGACACCGGCCCCGGCCCGCTTGCCCCCTTTTATCTTGATCTTCCCGCCGGCGAACCGGGCACGTTGCCCCAGTCCGGAGAGACCGATTTTACATTTTCCAACAAGCACCTGGAATACGCCCTGACCTGGTTTGGCCTCGCCCTTGTCACACCGATATTGCTTGGCGCCTGGCTGTGGAGCACCCGGCGCTCGCGTCCGTCGCTTGCACCAGATGGTCGCGGCGAATAAAAGAACAACCTGAACCCCACCTCCGGCAAGTCCGCAAATAGGTTTTAATGAAATATATCAGTACACGCGGCGGCGCACCCGTCCTGGGATTTTGCGATGCTGTCATGACCGGGCTGGCCCGGGATGGCGGCCTTTATGTGCCACAGGCCTGGCCGACACTGTCAGGCGCAAAAATCGCCGGGTTGGCCGGAAAGCCCTTCGCCGATGTCGCCTTTGAGGTCATCGCCCCGTTTGTGGACGGTGAAATACCCGACGATATCCTGCGCGAAATCGTTGGTGCCGCCTATGCCGGCTTTTCCCATGAAGCGGTCACCCCCCTTGTGCAATTGGCGCCGAACCATTTTGTGCTGGAGTTGTTTCATGGTCCGTCCCTGGCCTTCAAGGACGTGGCCATGCAGTTTCTGGCCCCGGTGATCGATCATATTCTGGGCCGGGCCGGGCGCCGGGCCACCATAATCGGCGCCACATCGGGGGATACCGGTTCTGCGGCCATTGAGGCGTTTCGCGGCCGCGATAACATCGACATATTCATTTTGCATCCGAAGGGCCGCACGTCTGAAATCCAGCGCCGTCAAATGACCACGGTGCTCGACCCCAATGTCTACAATATCGCCATTGAGGGGAATTTTGATGATTGTCAGAATCTGGTCAAAGCCCTGTTCAATGACCTCCAGTTTCGCGACGAGGTGGCCTTAAGTGGCGTCAATTCCATAAACTGGGGCCGGATCGTGGCCCAGATCACCTATTATTTTGTTGCCGCTGTCGCTCTTGGCGGCCCGGCCCGGGCCCCGCTTTTTTGTGTGCCCACCGGCAATTTCGGCGATATTTTTGCCGGATATTGCGCCCACAGGATGGGCCTGCCCCTGTCCGGTCTGGTCATTGCCACCAACGAAAACGACATCCTGCGCCGGGCCCTTGAAACGGGCCGTTATCAGGTCGATACCGTCATCCCCACCACCAGCCCGTCCATGGATATTCAGATTTCCTCAAATTTCGAGCGGTTGCTGTTTGAGGCAGCCGACCGTGAAGCAGCGGTTGTCGAGCGCCAGATGGCCGCGCTCAAACAATCCGGTTCATTTGACCTTACCCCCGCTCAACGCGAGTTTATTGCACAAATTTTCACCGCCGCCACCGCCACCAGAGTCCAGGTGGCCGAAACCCAGAAAAACACGCTTGCCGCAACGGGTTGCCTGCTGGACCCCCATACCGCGGTTGCCGCCACCATTGCCGGCCAAACCAACGCGCCACAGCACCCGATTGTGACCCTGGCCACCGCCGATCCGGCCAAATTTCCCGACGCGGTCATGGCGGCCACCGGTGTACGGCCGGCCCTGCCGCCCCAACTGGCGGACCTCACAAGCCGGCAAGAACGCGTGAATGTGCTTGCCAATGAGGTGGGTGAAGTTGAACAATTCATTTTAGCGCATACGCGCGCCACCAAGGAGTGACCACATTGAGCGTGCAATCCACAGTTCTGGACAATGGCATGACGATACTGACCCACGCCATGCCCCATCTTGAAAGTGCCTCGGTGGGCATCTGGGTGAAATCAGGTTCCCGGTCCGAACAGGCCAGCGAGCACGGCATTTCTCACCTGCTTGAGCATATGGCGTTCAAGGGCACCACATCGCGCACCGCCCGGGAGATCGTGGAGGAGGTGGAGACGGTTGGCGGTTCCATGAATGCCGCCACCAGCATTGAAAACACCGGTTATTTTGTGCGGGTGCTCAAAGAAGACGTGGGACTGGCCGCCGATATCCTGGCCGACATCCTGCAAAACTCGGTTTTTGACCGCGATGATCTCACCCGGGAGCAAAATGTCATCGTTCAGGAAATCGGTGCGTCCCGGGACGATCCCGACCATCTCGTTTTTGATCTGTTTCAGAACGCGGTGTTTCCCGACCAGCCCATCGGGCGCAATATTTTAGGCACCGAAGAGACGGTGCGCGGATTTTCCCCCGATAATCTTCGCACCTATATGGATCGCAATTACGTGGGCGACCGGATGGTTCTGGCCGCCGCCGGCAACGTCAATCACGATCAGCTCGTGGACAAGATGGCGCAAAAATTCTCGAACCTGAAGGCCAACGGTGCCCCGGCGCCGGTGCCCGCCACCTATGTGGGTGGCGACCAGCGGCTTGAGCGCGACCATGAACAGGCCCATGTCATTCTCGGCCTTGAGGGGCGTGCCTATAATGGCGATGGATATTACGCCGCCCAGATTTTGGCCTCCATATTGGGCGGCGGCATGAGCTCGCGCCTGTTCCAGGAGGTGCGCGAAAAACGCGGGCTTTGTTACTCGGTCTACGCCTTCCATTGGGCATTTGAAGACAGCGGCGTGTTCGCGGTTTCTGCTTCCACAGGTGAAGATCAGGTCGCAGACCTTATTCCGGTCATCGTTGATGAGTTGGTTAAGGCCACCAATGACATTACGGAGCAAGAGGTTTCCCGCGTGCGCAACCAGATACGTGCCCGTTTGTTAATGGCGCTGGAAAGCCCGTCTTCCCGCGCCGGACAACTGGCCAGCCAGTTTGTCCTGTGGGGCCGCGCCATTCCCCTTGAGGAAACCGTTGCCCGCATCGAACGAATTACCGCCGATCGCGTCAAACACGTTGCCACCGAGCTGTTTGGCGCCGCCAAACCGACCATCGCCGGGCTCGGCCCGATCAAGGGGTTGCCGCCTGTATCAACGATCGCCGCCGCTTTGAAAGTGTAAGCCTTTGATGCTGGGACCGCTTTTTTCCAGAGATGCCGGCATTGAATTAGCTTCGCACAACCTTGTGCTGCGCCAGCCCCGGGCCACGGATTTCAAAGACTGGCGCGCGGTGCGCATGGCCAGTCGCGCGTTCCTGACCCCGTTTGAACCCACCTGGGCAGACAATGAACTAACCCATGGCTCCTACCGTGCCCGGGTACGCCGATATGCCCGGGACGCCGCCGAACAGTGCGGGTACACATTTTTTGTTTTTCTTGGCGATGACCGCGATGAGCTGGCGGGGGGCGTGACCTTGTCCAACATCCGCCGGCGCGTGGCCCAGACCTGTTCCCTTGGCTATTGGATGAGCGCCCGGCATGCCGGCCAGGGCATAATGACCGAAGCGGTGGGGCGGCTGTTGCCTTTTGTATTTTCAGATATGGGGCTGCACCGGATTGAAGCGGCGTGTCTGCCCCACAACCAGGCCTCGATCCGGGTGCTGCAAAAGTCCCGCTTTGTCAAAGAGGGTCTCGCAAAGGGCTATTTGATGATCGATGGAAAGTGGCAGGACCACCTGCTGTTTGCCCTCAATCAGGAAAGCCATGAGCACGGCCAGAACCAAACCCGGAACCAAGACCGGAATCAGGGTTCGCCGTCCGGCTCCGGCCAGGGCGCCCCCGTTGGTTGAGGGTGCGCGGTGGACGGGTTGATGAGTTCGCCCCATAAGGCTTGTGAGCGCTTGAAAACACCGGTACCACGGGCGTGTGGGGGAGTCCGGGAACTAATGGCGCCGAACCGAATAAACCGAAATTGGCTGGTCAGAACCATTGTGATGCTGGCCATGGCGTGGGCCGGCCTGTGGGCACCTGCGGTGCTGGCCTTTGAAATCATTACCGTCCCTGAAACCATCAACGCGGTAAATCTGAGCGCTGCGGTGGATATAGTACCCGGTGAGAATGGCCGGGTGCAGTTTTCCACGGCCCCCGGCGAGGATGGCATCATCCGGCGCATTCAGGTTCAGGCCTCCGAAGAGGGGACCAATCCAAGCTGGGCTCTGTTTGCCCTGTCCAACAATGGCGACGCCCAGATCGAACGCCTGCT
>JAADFY010000019.1 GCA_013152625.1 Alphaproteobacteria bacterium | reverse complement strand
ATTTAGGGTCCGGACCCATAAACGGGGGCGATATGGCGCTTCAATTGGCAAAAATATGCACGAAGAAGGGCAAAAAGCGGGTCTATATCCCGGTCGAGCCCTTCGACACAGCAGATTGCAGCCAATTGAGCGGTCAAGTGACTATGGCCAATTTGCCCACCTAATGCGTACCAAGACCTTGAAAACCATTTGGTTTCCAGCGCTCTTGCGCCTGTCATGTGAACAAATTGGCTCATACCATTTCATCTCCGTTTATGGGTCTGGACCCTAGGTAATCTCGTATCGGGTTTCGAACAGCTTGCCGTTTTCGGCCACCAGCACCATGGCCAGCGCGATCAGGCCGGCGACAAAATATCCCGCCCCGACCCAGAGGGTGGTGCCATCGAATGCGGCACCGATGATAGCGCCAAGCAGGGCGCCGCCCGCAGTCTGCATAAAACCGAACACCGACGAGGCGGTGCCGGCGACTTCGCCCAGGGGGTCCATGGACATGGCGTTGAAATTGGTGGCGATGAGGCTGAACAGGAACATGATCGCCGCCATCAGAAGCAAAAACGGCCAAAATGGAATGGTGCCGAGCAGGGACCAGACAAACCACACGCCACTTAAGGCGATGAACCCGATGAGGGCGCTGTGGGAGACCGGGCGCATGCCAAACCGGCCAACAATGCGCGCGTTGATCAGGGAGGAGACGGCCATGACCATGCCGACAGAGGCAAAGGCGAAGGGAAACAGGGGGCCAAGGCCGTAAATTTCACCATAAATGGGTTGTGCGGTATTTAGAAAACCGAACAGGGCGCCAAGCAGAACACCGGGTGCCAATCCGTACATCATGGCGACCCGGTTGGAAAAAACGATGGTAAATCCGCCGGATATGGCGGCGACGGAGAGGGGACGCCGGTTCTCCGGCGCAAGGGTTTCGGGCAGGCGCACAAAGGCCCACCCCATGACCAAGAGGCCCATAAGCGCCATGGCTGCAAAAATCCACTGCCAGGGACCGGCCAGCACAATGAGCTGTCCAAGCGCCGGGGCAATGATGGGCACCACCATGAACACCATGAATACCAAAGACATGACCTCGGCCATGGCCCGGCCCGAGAACGTATCGCGCACCGCGGCGATGGCGATAATGCGGGTGCTGGCGGCGCCAAGGCCCTGGACCACACGCAGGGCGATCAGGGTGGCAAATCCGGGAGAAAATGCCGCAGCAATGGCCGCCACCACATAAAGGGACAGACCGATCAGCAGCGGTATGCGGCGGCCATATCGGTCCGAAATGGGCCCGAGCAACAACTGGCCGACCCCGAACCCGACCAGATAGGCGGTCAGGACATACTGGATGTCGTTGGGGTTTGAAACGCGCAGCCCTTCTCCGATCTGGGGGAACGCGGGCAACATGATGTCGAGGGCCACAGCGTTCAGGGCCATGATCTGGGCAACCAGGGCAATAAATTCCTTTTTGCCGATGGTATGGCGGCCAATGGAAATCGACATGGTGTCGCAATCAGGGTGCGCCAACGGCGCGGGCCGGCCGCGCATATGGCGCAGCGGCCCATAGCCGGGGCTTGTTGCTCAAAAGGGTAGTTAAATTGAAAAACCGGGCCGAAAACCGGCCAAAAAAAACCGGCCTATGCGCTTTGGCGGACCATAACGCCGGCTTTTTGCAAGGTTTCCTGCAATTCTCCGGCCTGGAACATGTCGCGTACAATATCGGCGCCGCCGACAAATTCACCCTTGACGTAAAGCTGGGGAATGGTCGGCCAGTTGGCGTATGATTTTATTCCTTCACGCAACTCATCGCTCTCGAGCACGTTGCCGGTGGCATAATCGAGGCCTAAATAGTCCAGTATCTGCACCACCTGACCGGAAAAACCGCACTGGGGAAATTCCGGGGTTCCTTTCATGTAAAGGAACACGTCGTTGGATTGTACC
Organism: Alphaproteobacteria bacterium; assembly: GCA_013152625.1. Lineage (GTDB taxonomy): Bacteria > Pseudomonadota > Alphaproteobacteria > Rhizobiales > Devosiaceae > JAADFY01. The sequence continues at coordinate 9,161 of JAADFY010000019.1, read as the reverse complement.
GTTGCTTTGATCAGAGCGTCGATGTCGGACATGGGGTTCAACCTTTCTCGTCCGGCATGGCCGGACCTTTGTGCGCAGAACAAATAGTCCCAATTTTGCGATCTGTCGAGTTTCGTTTTGGCCGTCTGTGGGGGGGCGAAAATTTAGTCGGGCGTGCTGGTCTGGAGGGCCAGGGCATGCAGATCGCCGCCGATCTTTCCCTTTAGGGCCGCATAAACCATCTGGTGCTGTTGGACGCGGGATTTGCCGCGAAATGCCTCGGCAATAACGGTGGCCGCATAGTGCCTTCCGCCGCCATCGAGATCACGTACATCGATGTTGGCATCGGGGAAGGCGGTGCGAATCATGGATTCAATTTCAGCAACCTGCATGGCCATGGATTTGTTTACTCCGTTCTGGCGTTCATAAACCGGTCAAACCAGCCGGAATGGACTTTGTTCAATTCGCTTAGCAGTATCGCACGGGCACTCCCCAGCTTCAACGCATTGCCGCCGGTGCGGCCGATCATCGGGGCGGAAATATTTGCCGTTTTTGCCATGGCCTGCACCTTTTCGAGGTCGGCGGGCGCAATGGTGAGCACATAGCGGGCCTGATCCTCGCCAAAAAACACCGCCGCAGATTGCCCATTGCCGGGGAAATCGACCGTTGCGCCGATATTGCCCGCCATGGCCATTTCGGCAAGGGCTACCGCCAGACCACCGTCAGAACAATCATGCACCGCTGTGGCCAGTCGAGCTGAAATCAGCGCCCGTACAAGTTCGCCGGCGGCTTTTTCGCGGCCAAGATCAACCGGGGGCGGGGGGCCGGACTTTTGCCCGAATATTTCGTGCAAAAACCGCGACTGGCCAAGGTGGGTACCCCAGGTTGCCGGCGCACCGACCAGTAAAATGACTTCATCGCTTCGGGCAAACCTGATGCGGGCCATTTTGGAAAAGTCGCTGATCAGGCCAACCCCGGCAATGGTGGGGGTGGGCGATATGCCGGTGCCCGAGGTCTCGTTGTACAAGGACACATTACCCGAAACGATGGGGAAATTCAGGGCCGTGCAGGCCCGGGCGATACCTTTGATGGCACCGACAATCTGACCCATGATTTCGGGTTTTTCCGGATTGCCGAAATTGAGGTTGTCACTGGCGGCGAGGGGGGTGGCGCCGGTTGCGCAAAGGTTTCGCCAGCATTCGGCCACCGCCTGCATGGCGCCCTCGTATGGGTCTGCGGCGCAATAGCGCGGGGTGACATCGGAGGAAAAAGCGAGTGCCTTGGCGGGGTGGCCCTCCACCCGCACTACCCCGGCATCACCGCCGGGGGTTTGCAGCGAATTGGCGCCGATCAATGTGTCATATTGCTCATAAACCCACCGGCGGGAACATAAATTTGGCGACCCGAGCAGTTTCAGCAGCGCGTCTGCCATATCTATACCGCTCAGATCTAGGGGGCCAAGGGGGGGCGGCTTCGGCGGCGGATTCCAGGGCCGGTCATATTCCGGGGCCTGATCGCCAAGTTCCCTGATGGGCAGGTTGGCCACTTCACGGCCGCCGAAAACCACCCGGAAGCGCAGATTGTTTGTGGTTTTGCCAACGGTTGCGAAATCGAGTTCCCATTTTTGGAAAATTTTGCGGGCGATGTCTTCTTTTTCCGGCGCCAGCACCATGAGCATGCGCTCCTGGCTTTCCGACAACATCATCTCATAGGGGGTCATGTCGGTCTCGCGCACGGGCACCGCATCGAGATCAAGCTCGATGCCCAGATCTCCCCTGGCCCCCATTTCCACCGCCGAGCAGGTCAGCCCCGCCGCGCCCATATCCTGAATGGCAATAACCGCGCCGGTGGCCATAAGTTCCAGGCAGGCTTCCAAAAGCCGTTTTTCGGTGAATGGGTCGCCCACCTGCACGGTGGGGCGTTTTTCTTCAATGTCAGCGCCAAATTCCGCCGAGGCCATGGTGGCACCGCCAACGCCGTCGCGGCCCGTTTTTGCGCCCAGATAAACGATGGGCAGGCCGACCCCCTTGGCGGCGGAATAAAAAATGGCGTCGGTTGCCACCAGCCCGGCGGCAAAGGCATTGACCAGAATGTTGCCATTGTAACTCTGGTCGAACTCGACTTCGCCGCCCACGGTGGCCACCCCGAAGCAATTGGCGTAAGCGCCGATCCCGGCGACGACACCGGCGACCAGATGGGGGGTTTTTTCGTGTTCGGGGGCGCCAAACCTTAAGGCATTCATGGCGGCGATGGGCCGGGCGCCCATTGTGAAAATATCGCGCAAGATTCCGCCCATTCCGGTGGCGGCCCCCTGAAACGGTTCGATGAACGAGGGATGGTTGTGGCTTTCCATCTTGAACACCACCGCCTGCCCGTCGCCAATATCGACAACGCCGGCGTTTTCCCCCGGCCCCTGAATGACACACGGGCCATTCGTGGGCAGGATACGCAGCCATTTTTTTGTGGACTTGTAGGAGCAGTGCTCGTTCCACATGGCCGAAAAAATGCCCAGTTCGGTATAGGTGGGCGTCCGCCCGGTCAGGGCGAGAATTTTGTCATATTCGGCCAGGTTGAGGCCATGGGCGGCGGCCAGTTCGAAGGTGACATCGGGTTCGCCCGGTCCGGTCATTGTGGCTTGTCCGGGGTAATTGCAGTGTGGCGCCGGCGGACCACGAACCGGTCAAAACCCCATACCGCAAAACACAGGCCGAGAAACAAAGCAGCGATCGTCAGCACCGTGAAAACGACATTTGCCGGGCCATTGATGGTGGTATCCAGAAACGGATAAATGGGCCGGCCGGACAGGAGATTGAACGCCATGGCATAGCCGAAATAAATCAAGACCAGCACCACCCAGCGGGCGATCCGGGTGATGCGCAACTGACCGGTGGCACCAAACAGACCCCACCAGACCAGATATATGACCGGGGTGACATAGTGAATGGCTAAAATGGCCCATAACAGGGCGCCCTCAAGCACGAATGAAGAGGACAGCCAGACAAAATAAACGCTGCCGACCAGCGAAATCGAAACGGCGCAAAAGCCGAGCAACCCGGGGTGACGCAGCCGGGACAGGCGCTCCGACGGAATCAGATCGGCCACTAAAACCAGCACCACCAGAGCATTGACCAGATTGGTGAAAAATGAGGAGAAAAAGACCGGGGCAAACCAGATGGGGGCGCCCGCTTCGGCGGCGGCGCCAGCCAGAACCACATATTCCACCGCCAGCCCGATGGCGCCGACGAGGACTCCGGCAAGGGCGAGGGCGATACGGGGCATGATACTAGTCATGGTACGGGTCATGCCAGCGCTTCCAGGATCGAATGAAACAGGCGGGCGCCGTCCGTGCCGCCATGGGCGGGTTCAACAAGGTTTTCGGGATGGGGCATCAGGCCAAGCACATTTTTTTGCCGGTTCAAAATACCGGCGATATTATCCACTGACCCGTTGGGGTTGGTGTCACCGGCATAGCGAAAGGCAATCTGGTCACCTTCATGAAGGTTTGCAAGGGTTGGGCTGTCAGCAAAATAATTGCCGTCATGGTGGGCTACCGGGCACGAAAAAGGCTGGCGGGGCAAAAAAGCACCGGTAAACGCGGTGTTGGTGTTGACCGCTTCAAGCTGGACTTTTCGGCAGACAAATTTGAGCGAGGCATTACGCATAAGTGTTCCGGGGAGCAATTTTGCCTCGGTGAGAATTTGAAATCCGTTGCAAATGCCCATAACCAGCCGGCCGGCGGCACTGTGCTTTTTTACCTCTTCCAGAATCGGCGAGCGGGCGGCGATGGCGCCGGGGCGCAAATAATCACCATAAGAAAACCCCCCCGGAATGATCAGCAGATCGACGGGGGGAATTTTGGTTTCGGTGTGCCAGATGAGTTGCGGGCGGTGTCCAGTCAGATGGACGAGGGCGGCGACCATGTCGCGGTCCCGGTTCAGGCCGGGAAAAACGAGTATCGCGCATTTCATCGCCAGACCCCGGCCCTGTTTGGTCACCGCACTGCTGGGGCCTTATTGCCGGATTCGAGTGGCAGGGAAAGGGCGCCGGAGCGCCCCCCCCGAGATATTACTCCGCCGGTACTTTGATCGCCTGCCCGGTGCCCCAGGTGCTGCCTTCGGTTCCGGCAATGCGGGCCCAGCCGGGGCGTTCAAACAGGAATTTGCCCCACCCGGTCCATTGAACCAGACCATAAAGCACCACTGGGGCAACAATGGCGGACAAAAGGGCAAGGGCGCTGATGATGCCGGTGTCGGATATCAGGTTAAAGCGGATCAGCACTTCCCGGGTGACGGCCATGGGTATGGAAAAGGCCAGGAATATCACGATGGAATGGGCGCCAAGCCAACTCAGCCAGGCCATAAACCGGACTTGAGCAAAAAGAGCGGCTAACAGACACACAGCTATTGCGCCGGCCAGCGCCAAAGCCAGATGCAGGCCGGGCAGGGCCGCCAGCCCCATATCAAAGCTACCCGGATTGGCAGAAAAGCCGGGCAGGAATACCAGCATGCCATTCACGCCGGCCCATGTGGCCAGGGTGGCGATGGTCAGCGCCGGGCGGTCGAAAAAATAGGCCACCAGCTTGAAAATCATCGGGGCGAAGACATAGCCGGAATAAAAATAGATGAGATATTCGGCGAACTGATTGACCGCGTAAAACGGGGTGGCCACCGGGGCGATCTGCAATGTAGCCGCGCCAATGAGCATCGCCCAGTGCGGGATGCGGGCGGCGTGGGCGACTTTGACCGCCAGGGACAGGAACGCCAGCACATAGATGAACCACAGCATGGAGAACGGCTCGACGATGGCCCAGGCAATCCAGGACAGGGCCCGAACCGGGTCGCCGGCGAATATGGCGACCTTGAAAACGATGAGGATCAGCGCCCAGAGCCCATAGAAATAAAGGTAATGGACGAAGCGGCGGTCGAGGTAGCGGCGCCAGTCCCGGTTGATGACCTGTGATAAAAACAGGCCGGAGATGAGATAGAATTCAGGCATGCGAAACGGGGTGGCAAAGCCGACGATGATGTGGAGAAACCCGGTGCCGCCAGTAGCCTCGCCGGTGGTGTACGCGGCATACAGCATGACCACAAGAATTATCGATATGCCCTTGGCGCTATCGACCCAATCTAGGCGATTGCCGCCTGTTACACCCGTTGCCATGATTTTCGTACTCCGCATCCATGTTGAATAAATTCGTGCCCGCACATTACAAAAGCGCCGGCGGGAATGGGTTGATGGATGCGGTTAACGCCAGTCACATCGAGGTGGCTGGTTAATTTTAGCGGGGAAAAACCGATCAAGTTTTAATCGTAAATGCTCGTATCCACGGCTCAAATCAGGTGAATGCGATCAGGGCCATGGCGATCAGGGCCGGGACGGCCTGGACGAAAAATATCATGCGCGAAACGGTTGCGGCGCCAAAAATCCCCGCCACCGCAATGCATCCGAGGAAGAATATGGCAATGGGCACCCCGGCCCCGGGGGCGCCGAGGGGAAATAGTGCCCAGGCGAGCCCGGCGGCCAGAAATCCGTTATAGAGGCCCTGATTGGCGGCCAGAACCTTCGTTCGGGCGGCATTTTCAGCGGTCAGGCGGAAGACTTTTCGGCCCGCCGGCCTGTCCCACAGGAACATCTCAAGCACCAGAAAGCCCACATGCAGCAGGGCGACAAATCCAACGGCGATCTGGGCGAAAAGGGACATTGGGCAAGCCGGGCCTATTCGCCTAAAATTTCGATCTGAAAATCCTCAATGACCGTGTTGGCGAGGAGTTTTTTCGCCATTTGTTCCACGGCCAGACGGGCGGAAACGGGATCGGTTGCGTCGAGATCGAGGTCAAAAATCTTGCCCTGACGTACCGAGCGGGTGCCGGCGAACCCAAGGGAAGCCAGCGCGCCTTCAATGGCCTGGCCCTGTGGGTCAAGCACTCCGGATTTTAGGGTAACGGTCACACGCGCTTTCATGAGGCGATTCTTTGGGACGTTTCTTTGGGGCGGTTCTTTTTGAAACCATTGATTGATCGCAACTGCCGGGCGCACCCGACCGGAGGGGGGGCGCTATTTTACCAGTCTGGGGCCGGTGGCCAGAGCGTTTTCGGTTTCCACCAGAATGCCAAGCCGCTGGGCCACTTCGCGATAGGCGTCCACAAGCCCGCCCAGATCCTCGCGAAACCGGTCCTTGTCGAGTTTGTTGTGGGTTTTTATGTCCCACAGCCGGCAACTGTCGGGGGAAATTTCGTCGGCTAGAACAATGCGCATGACATCGCCTTCATACAGGCGCCCGCATTCGATCTTGAAATCCACCAGCTGCACCCCGACACCCATGAACAGGCCGGTGAGAAAATCATTGACCCGGACCGCCAGCGACATGATGTCGTCGAGTTCCGGAGGGGTGGCCCAGCCAAAAGCGGTTATGTGTTCTTCGGAAATTAGCGGATCGCCGAGTTTGTCGTCTTTGTAATAGAATTCGATGATCGAGCGGGGCAGGGGCGTGCCTGGTTCCAGCCCGAGGCGTTTGCACAACTGCCCGGCGGCAAAATTGCGCACAACGATCTCGAGGGGAATGATCTCGACTTCCTTGATAAGCTGCTCGCGCATGTTCAGGCGGCGCAGGAAGTGGGTGGGAATGCCCTGGGCGTTGAGCTTTGAAAAGATGAATTCAGATATCCGGTTGTTCAATACGCCCTTGCCGTCGATCACTTCGTGACGGGTGCCATTGTCGGCGGTGGTATCGTCCTTGAAGTGCTGGATCAGGGTGCCCGGTTCGGGGCCTTCATACAGAATTTTGGCTTTGCCCTCATAGATGCGGCGGCGGCGGTTCATGACCGGATATCCATATAAAAAGAATCCAATTTCAGCAATGTCGGGGGAGGTGAAGGATTGTCTTGCGCTTTCGGCGTCAGATTGCAAGGAAATTGTCGCTTCGGCCCCGGAGGTGATCTTCATCTGGCCCGGAGGTGATCTTCATCTGGCCCGGAGGTGATCTTCATCTGGAATGAGGCGAGATGATACGTTGATTTGACCCGTCATTCACACTATCTGAACATTACAAGCTGGATTGAGTACACTTTGAGAGGAACAGACGTGGCCACATTCGACGACCGTAAGAAGGCGCAGGAAGCCAAATTCGCCCATGATGCGGAGTTAAGTTTCAAAGGCCGAGGCCCGCCGCAACAAGCTGCTGGGCCTTTGGGTGGCGACAAAAACCGGCCATAGCGATCCCGAAGCGTATGCGCGGGAAGTTGTGGCTTCGGATTTCGAAGAGGCGGGGGACGAGGACGTGTTTCGCAAGGTTTTCGCCGATATTACGGCCGGGAGTGCAACCGTCAGCGAAGACGAGGTGCGGGCTAAAATGGCCGAGCTGGCAGCCGTGGCCCGGGATCAGGTCCTGAACGAGGCGTAAACAGCGGTTAGCTGGGGCCGAAAACCCGCTCAAATATCAGATCGATGTTTTTGAGGTGGTAGGCGTCGTCGAACATGGCGTCGATTTCGCTACGGCTTAAAACCTGTGCGATTTCCGGGTCGGCCCCAAGCAGGCGCGCGAATGTTCCGGTCCGGTCGCCAGTTTCCTGCCAGACCTGCATGGCCGACCGCTGCACCGCCGAATAGGCGGCTTCGCGGCTCAATCCGGCTTTTGTCAGGGCCAACAGCACCCGTTGCGAGTTGTGCAGACCGCCCAGCCGGTTGAGATTTTCCGCCATTGCCCGGGGGTAAATCACCAGATTCTCGATCAGGCCGGTCAGCCGGGTGAGGGCAAAGTGAAGGGTGATCGTGGCGTCGGGGCCGATCATGCGTTCCACCGATGAATGGGAAATATCACGCTCATGCCACAGGGCGACATTTTCCAGGGCAGGTGTCACCATGCCGCGCACCAGACGGGCCAGACCGGTCAGGTTTTCGCTCAGCACCGGATTGCGTTTGTGGGGCATCGCAGAGGAGCCTTTTTGACCTTTGGCAAAAAACTCCTCAACCTCAAGAACTTCGGTGCGTTGCAGGTGACGTATCTCGGTGGCCAGCCGCTCAATGGAGGATGCAACAACGCCAAGGGTGGCAAAAAACATGGCGTGGCGGTCCCGGGGGATGACCTGGGTGGAAATCGGCTCAATTACCAACCCCATTTTATTGGCCACATGGGCCTCAACCCGGGGGTCGATATTGGCAAAGGTGCCCACGGCGCCGGAAATGGCGCAGGTGGCGATTTCGGTCCGGGCGTTTTGCAGCCGGGTCCGGGCGCGGGAAAACTCGGCGTATGCCTGGGCCAGTTTTAGCCCGAACGTGGTTGGTTCGGCATGAATGGCGTGACTGCGGCCAATGGTTATGGTGGATTTGTGTTCAAACGCGCGCCGCTTGAGGGCCGCCAGCAGGGCGTCCAGGGCGCTGGTCATCAGGTCGGCTGCCCGGCAAAGCTGGACCGCTAACGTGGTGTCAAGCACATCTGACGAGGTCATGCCAAGGTGAACAAATCGCGCCTCGGGGCCGACGATTTCGGCCAGATGGGTCAAAAACGCGATCACATCGTGTTTGACCTCGGCCTCGATTTCATCGATGCGATCTAAATCAAACTCGGCGGCGGTGCCTTTTTCCCATATGGCATCGGCGGCACTTTGGGGGATTATGCCCAGTTGCGCCTGGGCGGTGGCGGCGTGGGCCTCTATTTCGAACCAGATGCGAAATCGGGTTTGCGGTGACCAGATGGCGACCATTTCGGGCCGGGAATAGCGCGGGATCATCTAACCGGCCAGCGCCGCTTCGGCGGCTGTGCGAATGGCGGCAATACGGGGGGCGTAGGTTTTGGGATCGCCGCCGGAAAATATCGCCGACCCGGCCACCAGAACATTGGCACCGGCCCGGACCAGATCACCGGCGTTCTTCGCGCTCACGCCGCCGTCGACCTCGATGTCAATGGGACGGTCGCCGGCCAGCGCCCGGGCCTGGGCAACTTTGGAAATAGCCTCGGTGATGAATTTCTGACCGCCAAACCCGGGATTAACGCTCATGATCAGGATCAGGTCCAACTCATCGACCACATGTTCAAGGGCGCTGACCGGGGTCGCCGGATTGATTACGGCGCCGGCTTTCTTGCCCAGGGCGCGCACACTTTGCAATGAACGATGCAGATGAGGTCCGGCCTCGGCATGGATGGTGATGATATCGGCGCCGGCCCGAGCAAACGCCGCGATAAACGG
>JAADFY010000018.1 GCA_013152625.1 Alphaproteobacteria bacterium | reverse complement strand
CAGGGCGAATGCGGCCATGGAATTGACAACAAGGGTAATAATTGTTGCCATAAATGACAACAAGGGTAATAATTGTTGCCATAAATGTCACAAACACCGAATTCCCAAGATACAGAAAGAAATCAAACCGAACGAACGGCTCGACAAAATTATTCAACGCAAATGATATTTTTCGAACCGGCTTACGGTCTTTGATGTTTACTTTTATGACCTCCCCGGGTGCTTCGGGGTCAACCATTTGTGCGACAATGCCAATTCGCCGTACTTCAGCAAGTATTGTCTGCTCACCGTTTTCAAGGGTTACGGTATAAAGCGGCAGTTGTTTTTCATACCCGGGAACATCCACCTTCTCGGTGACATAGGGCAGCAGGGTGGGGGGGAATTCGGCCAGTGCGGCCGGCGTCTTGAACGAGGAAGCCGTGAGCCAGACGGCGGGTCCGAACATGATGATAAAACCGCCCAGAAGCCACGCCCATGAGAATATGTCGGTCCAGTGCCAGGCTTTTCCACCGCGCCGCCGCAGCATAAATTGTGCGATATTGCTCATTCGCGTTCCGCCTTCTTTTCGCCCCGGCGCCCGGCGAGCAATTGCAACAGGGTGAGGATCACCAGCACGCCCCCCATCAAAATCGAGGCGGCCGAAGCCAGGCCGGGGTTGCGCAAGGCGGAGGCAAACCCGACTTCATAAATGTACTGGGTGAGATACATGGTGGCCGTGCCCGGCCCGCCACCGGTGAGCACATAAACCTCGTCAAATATCTGCACGGCCCGTATCAGAGCAAGAACGATGACCACCAGCAGGTTTGGCCCCAGCAATGGCAATGTAATCCGCCAGAATGTGCGGTTGGGCCCGGTGCCGTCCATTTCGGCGGCTTCATACAGATCTCTGGGTATGGCCTGCAGACCGGCGAGAAGAATGAGGGTGTAGAAGCCCATATGGGCCCACATGGAGACCAGTATGGCGGCGGCGAATGCCCAGAAGCGGTCTATGAGCCATACCTGTTGCTCGATCCCGAACTGGAAAAGCAGGTAATTCAGCAGGCCCTGGCGCTGCAATATCCATTTCCAGATCAACCCGACCACCACCGGGGACAAAAGCACCGGAAAAAAGAACACAGAGCGCCAGAAACTCCGGCCCCTGATGGCCCGGTTGAGGATCAGGGCGGTTATCAAGGACACCGCGATCATGGCGCTTACCTGAATAATGACAAAGAACAGGGTGTTGCGGGCCGCAATCCAGAACCCGTCCTCAACACACGAATTCGGGTCGGCAAAATTTTCGCACGACAGCAGGCGTTCATACTGTTCGGCGCCAACAAAAACGCGGTTGTCCAGAAACAGCGCCGCCCCTCCGGTCATGGAGTAGGCAACATTGATGAACAGGGGCAAAAGCACAAAAACGCCAAAAACAATCATGTTCGGCGCAAGAAAAAACACCGCCATGCCATTGATGCCGGTCAATCTTTGCCACAGGCGCAAGGGGGCATCGGGCAGCCCCATAACAAATTTGACCGGCGCTGCAACAGCAACGCCGATCATCTTTTTGGCACCGTCCATGGCGTTATTGCCCATGAAAAACGCTCTTAGAGCATATCCTGTTTTGATGAAATCAAAACAGGGCCCTAAGTCCTTGTTTTGTCGCGTTTCCGAACCGGATAACCGGGTCCCGTTCGAACGCTGAACGATCCACCGGATCGTTCAGTTGTCGATCTCACTCCTGGAAACGCTTTTAGCGGGATATCTCGGCAACTTTCGCCGCGATGTCCGCGTCCATGCGCTCATAGGCTTCCTCAAGGGTCAGTTCTCCGGCAATTACCTGGGAGGTGCGCGAAACCAGAGCACCGTAATAGGTTCCGGCCCACTTCCAGCCCGGCAGGAACAGGGCGTTGGGATCGGTGGAGGCCGAAGCGGCGACAAAGCCGCTCAGGGCTGCATTGACCTGGGGATCGTCGGACTGAAATTGCAGGCCCTGGGCAATTACGCCCCGGTGAGCGGGAATGAACAAGGTGCGTTCGGAGAATTCCTTGACCACTTCAGCGCTTGCCAGATAGTCCATCACCTTGCCCACATCTTCCGGGTTCTTGGTGTATTTTACCGCAACCAGGCCGGCACCACCGGGCATTCCCGAGCAAGCCGCTGTTCCGCAGGGACTGCCCGTTGCCACCCAGTCGAACGTGTCGCCAATTTTAGTCGACAGGTTGGAGATCTGCCAGTTTCCGGAATAATAATACACCAGCTGGCCATTGATGAAGTCGTCCGCCGCCGCGCGATAGGTGGTACCGGATGCCGAAACCCAGACCTCGGGGTTCATGATGCCCTGGGCGTTCCACTCGACAAAACGCGAAACCATGGCTTTTACGCCATCGTCAATGGGCGCCGGCAAACCATCCGCACCCACATAGTTGGCGCCAAAGGATATGTTTGGACCCGAGATGCGGTGTCCGGACCGATCCATGGCCGCCGGGAACGGCACCTGCTGGGATGTCGCCACCTGCTGGACGATTTCCATCCACTCATCCCAGGTCGCCTCGGGCCCCGGAATTTCAATGCCGGCCTGATCAAACAGGGTCTTGTTGGCATAGCCGCCGGTCAGGGTAATCTGGGTCATGAACCCGGTGATGGCATCGGAACCGTCGGGGCGCATCCAGTCGGCCTGGTCGCCAAAATTATCCCGCCAATAGTCCGCGTCCTCAACATACGGGGTGAGATCGAGCCAATGTTCGGACTGAGCTTTCAGGTCGGTAACCCGGGCAATATCCGGCCCGCTGCCCGCTTCGAGCTGCACCGGCAATTGCTCACGGACGGTGGAGTAGGACACATTGTCAATGATCACGTCGATGTCGGGATTGTCGACCATGAACCGGTCCATCAGGTCCTGAAGAACTTCGCCCTCAACGCCATCGGAATACCACATGATGCGAACTTCACCGGCAAGAGCGGTTGTTGTGGCCAATAGACCAAAGGCCAGGGTGGCCAGAAGTGTTTTTGCTTTTGTCACAGTTTCCTCCTAATTGGACGGCGTCGCGCCCGTTGGTGTTGCAGGTCGCTGACCATTCGGGGTCAACTTGAGACCTTCAGATAAATTCGAATTTGGGGGTGGCGTGTGATCGGGGAAATGGCTGAGCGTGCCTTCCAGGGTCCAGTCTGAAGGATCAAGGACACGCCCCTCGCCTTCAACGCATCCATTTTCGTAAAAACAGATGCGCCCATATTCCGGATCGTCAACGATCATGGTTTTGTCGGGAGCGCCTAAGATTTCCAGCCCGGAAAATTTATCGGCAAAGGCCCTTAGCGAGGCACAGTTCGCGGTGTCATCGAGCCGAACGATCCAGGTGGCTTTATGACCCGGCTGGCGCAACTCCGCGTTTGCGGATGGCCCGTCGGTTATGGGCTGGAGCGGTTTTTGTGCTTTTAGAATTACATATCCGTCGCCGGATTTCGCTGCGGCGAATTTGCTGCCGTTAAATGTCTCATCAAAGATGTCGCGGGGAAACCAGGCATGGGTAAACCCGATTTGTTCGAGGTGGCAATCAAAGGAGAAGACGGCCAGTGCCTTGTACTGGTGTACCCGGGGCAATGTACCTGAACCGCCCCAGTAAGAGGGGCGGCCAAAGCCGGACTGTATGCGTTCACCGGGGTGATTGATCCAGATCTGGGCATCGGGGTTGGTGCCGATGCGCGCCTGCAGCGGTGTTTCCTGATAGCCCCATTCGCCCCAGCGATAATTGGCCACCGAGCCCATAGCATAGTTTTTGTTCTTGAAATGATAGAGCCTGGCAATGCCGCCTTTTCCCTGGGAAAAGCACCACTCCTGCGCCCCTTCATTCAGGTTGCCGGCGCCAGCGCCGATTTCGCCGGGCAGTTCCAGCCCGAAATCGCGCAGGCACAACCCCAGTTGCGGCAAGGCATGGAAGCGTCTGCCGTAGTTGCCGGTACCCCGGACCATGCGCATTATTCCGGACAATTCCAGAGACCGTCCAGCGCGCAAAGTATGCTCGTAGGAACGTCCCTGGGCGGCGGTCAGTGTGCCGTGATGGGCGCTGTTGGCAACAATGAGAAGTAATCTCGAAATGGCGGCGCCGGCCCGATTTTTAATATCGGCATCCGGGGCGAGGGCAAAAAGCGCGGTAAGGCCCTTCAGATCAATTGGAAAGTATGGCGCGGAGTTGAATTCAGCCATTTCGCACTGTTCAAAATGATCCAGCCAGGCCCGCACCCGGCGGGCACCGGTGGCCGACTGCTCAAGCCCGGAGCGCCCGGAGCGAACGAATGTGGATGAGGCCAGCAAATTTCCGGCAAGGTAGGCGGCGGTGTGAAACAGCAGGGCGTGGTTTTCCGAGAAATACCATTGAACATCATTGCCCGGTTCATCCATCCAGTAGCGATAGCCCAGTATTGCCCGATCAATCCGGGATCGGGTTTCCACCCCGATATCATTGCCGTAAATGTTCCGGCACCAGATGAGGGGCACCAGGATGAAGTCCGCACAATCATGGCACGCCTTTATGGCGGGGAGCACTTCTTCGAGCATCTGATCGGTGGTTTCGCCCCCCTTGCCGGTGGCCAGACGCGCCAGGGCACAAACTGAATCGGGTTCGCCATATCCGGCCACTTCGCTGAGTGCTTCTTTGATGCGCAGCGCAAGGGTTTCCGGGGCGGCGCCCTGGCGTTTTACATGGCAGATCTCGACACCAAACACCCGGGAGGCGGTAAAGCCCCCGGCACTGAGCGAGACGTGAAAATGCCTGAAATCGGCTGGCAGTTCCTCTGCCCGGCCGATGAGAATACGCGGGGTGTCCGAGGCGAGCTGCATTTCAATTTCAAGATGTTCGGTGGACATGAAATCGCCCTCCACCTTTATTGAAATGCCGGTTTGTGCCGCCAGTGAGGTATCGGTAACCAGGGCAACCTCGCCTTCGGTGTAGGAGAATTTTTCAAAACGCATCGCTGACAGCGCGGTTTCAAACCGGGCGGCAATTTTGCTCGCATTTTGTGTGGGCAGTGCCTGTTGGGCAGCCGGGCCGTCAATGCAGTCGAGGCGAAAGCCGTATCTGGCGTCGCGTTCGGCCAGGTCATCAAAGAATACCCGTATTTCATTTTTCCCCGCGTTCAGTTCAACCGTAAAAGAACGGGTGGACTGGAAATTTCGCTGATAGGGGGCCATCCAACCCGCTTCGACCCCATTAAGGAACACAACCGCACCGCCGCAGGTTGAAAGTTCAAATGTCGCCCTCCCCTCATTCTCGGTGATCAGGAATGTGCGGGCCCAGGTTTCAAGTTTTGTCGGTCGAAACCAGAACCCGGAAAGATCTACGCTGGCGGCGCCAAACGGCAGCCAATTGCAGTCGGGTGTAAATTCGAAGGCGGGAGCGGGCATTTTCTGCCGATATCTGGCAATAAAATCGGTGCGGCACGGATATTCATGGGGGATGAAGTTCTTTTTCTTTGTCATAAAGAAAAACGGGTCCATTTCCCCTTCCATGGTCTGATCGGCAACGTCATAGGGGGTCTGGTTTGTGGCCCCCAACTGCCAATAGGTTATCGAGCGGCCGTTTGCCAAAGGCCGGAAAAGAAAATCGCCTTTGTCGGATTGTGCCGCCGATTTTCTCATCGAAGCCTCGCCACCGGCACGGGATCGAAATCGTTGTAGGCCTGATTTTCACCGGTCATGCCCCAGACAAATGCGTAAGGCCCGGTGCCGGCTCCCATGTGAATGGACCAGGAGGGCGAGAGCACGCCATCGCCGTTGGCCACAATCAGGTGCCGGGTTGCTTCGGGCCGCCCCATGAGGTGAATGACCCGGTCCTCTTGCGCCATGTCAAAATAGTGATAGGCCTCCATGCGCCGCTCATGCAGATGGGGTGGCATGGTGTTCCATATGCTACCCGGCGCCAGATCGGTGATCCCCATGAGCAAAAGGCACGAGGGGGCAACTTCGGGGTGAATATACATGGCCAGACGCCGCTTGTTGGCATGTTCCGCGTCGCCCAGATCCACCGGTTTTGCCTCTGATTTCAGGATCAGCCGGTGGGCGATGTCGGCGCCGGCGGGGACAGAATTCATATAGAACCAGGCGGGCGAGTTTTGGTCGGCACTGGTGAGCACCACTTCTTTGGCACCGCGCCCGACATACAAAATGTCACGATTGGCCAGGGGGAACCTTTTGCCGTCGACACGGATTTCCCCGGGCCCGCCCAGATTGGCAATCCCCATTTCCCGGGCCGAAAAGAAGTGGTCGGTGCCCAACTCGCCGCCGGCGCCGAATATCAGGGGTGCGTCCACCGGGCAGGCACCGCCAATGATCATGCGATCAACATGGGTGTAGATAAATTTCAGCTTTCCGGGTTCAAACAGTTTTTGAATGAGAAACGCGGAACGAAGTTCTTCGGTGTCATAGCGGGCAATATCGGCCGGGGCGGCGCCGTAATAGACTTCCATGCTCATGCGGCCACCTCCTTGGCTTCATCGTTGATCAACCCCTCGGTCAGGCACAGAATGGCCAGTGCCTGCCCGTAGCCGGTGGGTTGAAACGGAATGTCGTGATAAAATTGCAGGTCGTGCCCCATGCGGGTGCCATAGGACACATTAGAGAGCGTTCCCTGTTCGGTTACATTGGATTTGACCGCTTCAAGGGCCCTTAAGCCGGCTGGCCGGCACCCGGCGGGCCCGATGCCAAGACGGGCTGCCTTCAAAAACGCGTAACCGATCCCCGCTGTGGCTGACATTTCCTCATAGGAAGTGGGATCATCAAGAAGGGTGCGCCAGGCGCCGGACGGTGTTTGCAGTTTTTGCAATGCGGTTATGTGGGTTTCCAGGATGCCTAACAGGCAGGCGCGTACCGAGGGTCGAATTTCGGCCAAATCCAGCAACTCAACTATGCTGATCGCAGTCCAGGCATTGCCACGCCCCCAGAATGCGCGGGCGAAATTGTGCCGGCCTTCAAATGTCCAGCCGTGGTACCAGAGGCCGCTATGGGGGTCGGCAAGATAGCGCCCATGAACCAGAAACTGCCGTTCTGCTTCATCCACCAGATCACGGCGCCCTGAAAGCTGGCCATAGCTGGCCAGAAACAGCGCCGCCATGAACAAGGTATCAGCCCACAATTCATTTTTGTTGATCTTGTCGGAAACGGAGTGCTCAAAGCCGCCCTCGGGGGTGCGGGGCATGGTCGAAATCAGCTGGTCCGCCCACCTGTCGAGGACCTTGGCCCATCGCGCTTCCCGGGTCTCTCCCCACAACACCGACAGGGCAAACATCGGCGCCGTGGTGTTGACATTCAGTTTTGGCAAACCCGCATTGATCTGGCGCTCGTACCAGCCTTCCAGGGTTCGCAACAGTTGCGCATCCCGATTGTGCTGCCACAAACGCACCAGGCCGAACAGTCCGGCGCCCTGGGGCCATTCCCAGGAATTAAAGCTGATATAGTCTCCGGCACTGCCGTCCAGATTTGGCTCGTCAAACCTGCCGTCATGGCGCAGGGACACCATCCCGGCAACCAAAGCGTTTAGATGCTCGGCGTGGGATCCGCCGTTGGCAGGCATGCCGGCAGCTTTAAGGCTACCGGGATCGTGTGTTGCGCTTTTCATGACGGAAAAATTCTGACACATGGAATTTCGTTGCGCAATATGAAAGATTATTGCAGTTTGCAATATCAGATTGCAGGCATGGAGAAGCGGAGTTGGGGGTAATCGATAACAAAAACAAACCAAGCAAACGGGTTCGCCTTGAAGATATTGCCCGGCAGTGCGGCGTGTCCATGAGCAGCGTTTCGCGGGCGCTGGCCGGAGAAAAGGGTGTTCGCCCGGAGATCCGCGCACAGGTCATCGAGGCCGCACGGGCGACAAATTATGTGGTGCCGGCCTCGATCGCGGGTCGCAAGATCATTCTCGCCGCCAGCAGCGTGGCGATGATCGATTATGTGCGAAATCAATTCACCTTCCACGTTATGGAAGGACTGAACGCCCGGGCGAAATCGCTGGGCGTGGAAATCATTACCCAGCCGATCGGTAATCAGGCGGACGACATGTCCATGCTCAAAAGAGCATCGGCAGAAGAAGACGTTGCGGGGTTTTTGTTTCTCACGCTTGATGACGAAGACCTGCTTGCCCTGACCAGCAAACTGGCAAAGCCGGTGGTTCTGATCAACAGCGATGATCCGCTGATGCGCCTGTCCAGTGTGACCCCGTGCAATCGTTCTGCATCGCGCATGGCGACGGAGTATCTTACCAGACTGGGCCATTCCCAGATCCTGTTTTTGATGCGCCGGGGACGCAGGACCATTGAAAGACGGTTCGAGGGCTGGCGGGATGCCCTCCTGCATGAGGGGCACACCGATGTGGCCGATCTCGCAGTGGAAGTGGAAGACTGGTTGCCGGAACTGGCCGCCAATGCAATTGCAAAACGAATCGAGCGCAACGGGCTTGATTTCACCGCGGTTCTTGCGGCGGGGGACAGCCTGGCGGTTGGCGCGATGCTGGGGCTGGAACGCAAGGGTTTCCGGGTGCCGGGGGACGTTTCGGTCATGGGAATGGATGATCTGCCCCAGGCTGCGTTTTACAACCCGCCCTTAAGCACGATCCATATTCCAATGCACGAAATCGGCGCCGCGGCGATTGATCTCTTGCTGAGCAATCTTGGGAAATTTGCCGGGCCACCGCGTCGGGTCGAACTTGCCTGCCATATTGTCGAACGGCAATCCACGGCCATTTTTGCGCCAACCACCTGACACACCCGTGTTTTGCCATTTTGCCGCGCGGCATTAACGGTCGTCTCGGAGCGTGCAAGCGCAACGGACCGCTTGCCAGATGGGCGGCTTGTGCGGCACAAATGGTCGTTGACTGAAACCGCTACAGGGGCCTCGATGTGTCAAAACCAAAACGAAAAATGACACTCACGGATGTTTCCAGGGTCTCCGGTCTTTCGCTGATTACCGTGTCACGGGCATTGCGGCGGCCGGAAACCGTACGCCTTGCGACCCGGGAAAAGGTTCACAAAGCCATCGACGAAATCGGTTATTTTCCGAACCTGACTGCCCGCTCCCTGGTATCGAACCGCTCGAACATGATTGGGGTGGTGGTGCCCATCTTAAGCAGCTCGCTTTTTGCCGATTTTGCGCAAGGGGTGGCCCGGGTTCTCCAGAAAAAAGGGGTTCAGATGCTGTTCGGGGTCAGCCAGCGGTCGGTTGATCTGGAGGCAGAGGCAGTCAAGACATTCATCGCCCGGCAGGCGGACGCGATTATCCTG
>JAADFY010000017.1 GCA_013152625.1 Alphaproteobacteria bacterium | reverse complement strand
AGGCCCTGGCAGATCACTTCTGCGAGGCCTTCACCGCCTCAATCGGGCGGGCGCCGGTTCGCTGCCACCCCGACACGGTAAATTTGCTTCGCGGTCACGACTGGCCGGCCAACTTGCGCGAACTCGAAGAACAATTACGCGCCGCCATTCTGATGACCAATAACCCGGTGCTTTATCCCACCGATTTTCCAGACCTTGCAGCCCCTTCCGAAAATGTCCGCCCATCTGCCGGCATCCCGGTTTCGGTGGATCAGATACCTCCGGTTTCGCCCGCCTCCGACCGGTTCTGCCGGCCCGACGGCACCATGGTGTCTTTAAGCGAAATAGAGCGCGACCTGATCAATTATGCCCTGGTTAAAAATTCCGGCTCCATGGCCGCAACGGCCCGGGCGCTGGGTATCGGTCGTTCCACCCTGTACCGCAAAATGGAACTGTACGCTCTGGCGCCGGGCATCTCCCCAAAGGCGGCATGAGCCGGCCCCGGTCGGCGGCACGGTTTAACCCGGCACCGCCGGAAAAGACCCGCGTTAACGAGCGCTTAATCAATTTGCCTTTGTTCAGCCGAGTTTGCTAACTATGCAAATATTCGAGGGCGCTCAGGCTGCTGGTGGTAACAGGCACCGGCGTTAACAAAGTCTGGCGTTTGGTTTGCTAGAGCGTGTCACCGATAAGCATGTCCCGGACTTGATCCGGGATGGGTACCGGTTATCGGATAAATGACACGCGGCGACAAAGTACTAGACTGCGGTTTTAATTCTATCGAAACAAGAAGCAGTCTAGAGTGAACAGATTAAATTAATCACGGCGGGCAACGCGACGTGTTGGGGACAGTGATCGGGAACAAGAGCCGCATCTGGCGCAAAGCCAGCCGCCCCGGGCAGGCGGTGGCCCGCTTTTGGCGTCTGGTGGTTGCTTCCATTCTGATCACTGTAATCGTCAACCCCCTGCCGGGCGCCACGGCCCGCACAAATCGCGGTGCCGACCGTACGATTTCCCTGTTTTATCCCCAGACCGGCGAAACCGCCAAAATAACCTTCTGGCGAAAAGGCAAATTCGATTCCAGGGGCATGGCCGAATTGAGCAAATTCCTGCGGGACTGGCGCCGTAATCAGCCCGGTAAAATCGATCCCAACCTGATCAATCTGGTCTGGCAGATTTATCAGGACGTAAAAGCCACCCGCCCGATTACCATCGTTTCCGCCTATCGCTCACCCCAGACCAATGAAATGTTGCGCGCCCGTTCAAGCGGCGTCGCCAAGAGCAGCCGCCACACCAAGGGCCAGGCGATGGATTTTTACATCCCCGGCGTGCCGCTGGCTAAATTGCGCGCCGCCGCCATGCGCCGCCAGGGCGGTGGCGTGGGTTATTACCCCACATCAGGCTCCCCGTTTGTCCATGTGGATACCGGCGGCGTCCGGGCGTGGCCGCGCATGAACCGTGCCCAGTTGACCCGGATATTCCCTGACGGCAAGACCTTGCACCTGCCCCCCTCCGGTGTCCCCTTGTCTGAAAGCGGCCGCCGGTACGCCATGGCCCAGTGGCAAAAATGCAATGCGGTCCCCTGTGGCCGCAACTCGGGCTCGTTTGTACCGTTTTCCCCCGCAACCACCGCCAGCGGCGCCGACAACCGGCGACAGGTTACCGCCCAGCCGGTACGGGTTGCCCGCGCACCCACACCGCCCGTCAGACCTTTCCGCCTCGACGCCCCCACAACGATCCCGCAATTGCCCGCTTTTGGTGCCCCGGTGCCCCCCACCCGTACGGCAATTGCCAGCGTACCATCCCCGACCGTCACGCCGGTTCCCCGGGTCGCATTTGACGACAGCGCCATCATTGCCGCCTATGCCGCAACCACGCCCACACCCGGCCAGTCGGCCGCCCAGCGCGCCCTGGAAACACTTATTGCCGAGGCCAACCGCGAGGCAGCAGGCGCATTCGCCGCCGATGCACCCATTATTACCGCCTCGATTGCCCCCGGTCCTCAATCCCCGGGCCCTGACGCCTCGTTCACCGATATATTCGGCCTGTTGCGCGCCGGCATCGGGCGGCGCGATCTTAACGCACCACACAATCCGGCCGACAACACCACACCACCGACCACCCTGGCCGTAAAACTGACCCGGGCAAGCTTTTCAGCCCCCGATTTTGAGCATGTCGGCACCCTAATGACGGACCCGACCCTGGCAACCGACCGGCGATTTGGCCTGTTTTACGAACCCGACACCCCCAGTTTTGATCCCGCCACCGGCCTTGGTCCGGCGATCACCCGCATCCGGTTTGCCACAGCGGGCACCTTTGGGCTTTCCAGCGCCGGTTTTATACCCGTTGCCCCAATTCATCGGACCACCCGGTAGCACTCTAATTCCCGAACCGACAAACAATAGAACCGGCCTGAAAAACATTTGGCACCCGGCGCGGGTCTGATAAGGTTAACTATTGGCAGAACCTTTATGCCCATCGGATCGGGGGCAGTTTGACTGAGAAACCTGATACACCACTGCTTGACACTCTTGTCAGCGCCAGCGATCTGCGTGAATTCTCGCGCAAGCAGTTGCGCCAGCTCGCCGATGAGGTGCGTGCCGAGGTCATCGACGCCGTGTCCGTTACCGGCGGTCATCTGGGCGCCGGGCTCGGTGTGGTGGAGCTGACGGTTGCCCTGCACCATATTTTTGATACCCCCCACGACCGCCTGATCTGGGATGTCGGCCACCAGTGTTATCCCCACAAGGTGCTCACCGGTCGCCGGGACCGCATCCGCACCCTGCGCCAGAAGGGCGGGCTTTCCGGTTTTACCCGGCGTGCCGAAAGC
The DNA here is from genome assembly GCA_013152625.1 of Alphaproteobacteria bacterium. Taxonomy (GTDB): domain Bacteria; phylum Pseudomonadota; class Alphaproteobacteria; order Rhizobiales; family Devosiaceae; genus JAADFY01. Next base: position 6,651 of record JAADFY010000017.1, on the reverse strand, counting down.
GAGTATGACCCCTTTGGCACGGCCCATTCCTCCACATCGATATCCGCCGGGCTTGGCATGGCGGTTGCCGCCGATGTGAAGGGCGAAGCGCGCAACGTGGTTGCGGTCATCGGCGACGGAGCCATGTCGGCGGGCATGGCCTATGAGGCCATGAACAATGCCGGCGCCATGGATGCCCGCCTGATCGTCATTCTCAATGACAACGACATGTCCATTGCCCCCCCCACCGGGGCCATGAGCGCCTATCTCGCCCGGCTGGTTTCGGGCAAAACCTATTTATCCCTGCGCGAGACCGCCAAGCAGCTCACAGCGAAACTGCCGAAATTTCTGCACGAAAAAGCCCGCCTGACCGAAGAATATGCCCGTGGATTCTGGACCGGCGGCACCATGTTCGAGGAGCTTGGATTTTATTATGTCGGCCCCATCGACGGCCACAATCTCGACCATCTGCTGCCGGTGCTCTCCAATGTGCGCGACACCACCCACGGCCCGATCCTGATCCATGTGGTCACCCAGAAAGGCAAGGGCTACGGGCCGGCGGAATCCTCTGCCGACAAATATCACGGCGTATCCCGGTTTAATGTGGTCACCGGCGCCCAGACCAAACCCACTGCCAACGCCCCCTCCTATACCGCAATATTTGCCGACACCTTAATTGATGAGGCCCATAGCGACGAACGTATCGTGGCCGTGACCGCCGCCATGCCCGACGGCACCGGCCTGAACAGATTTGGCGAGATATTCCCCGACCGCCTGTTCGACGTGGGCATTGCCGAACAGCACGCGGTGACCTTTAGCGCCGGGCTGGCCGCAGAGGGCCTCAAGCCGTTTGTCGCTATTTACTCCACTTTTTTGCAGCGCGCCTACGATCAGGTCGTCCACGACGTGGCGATCCAGAACCTGCCGGTGCGCTTTGCCATCGACCGGGCCGGTTATGTGGGCGCCGACGGCCCCACCCACGCCGGCGCCTTCGACACCGCCTATTTGGGCACGGTGCCCAACATGGTTCTCATGGCCGCCGCCGATGAAGCCGAACTGCGCCATATGGTCGCCACCAGCGCCGCCTATGATCTGGGGCCGATTGCCCTGCGCTATCCCCGTGGCGAGGGCACCGGTGTAAACCTGCCCGAGCGCGGCGAAGTCCTGGCCATCGGCAAGGGACGCATTGTGCGTCAGGGCACCGCTATTGCCATTCTTTCCTATGGAACACGGCTGACAGAAGCCATCGCGGCCGCTGAGATGCTGGCCACCTTTGGTTTGAGCGCCACCGTGGCCGACGCCCGTTTCGCCAAACCCATCGACACCGATCTGGTCAACCAGCTCGCCGCCCATCATGAAGTGCTCATCACCCTTGAAGAGGGGACCGTGGGCGGCTTTGGTGCCTTTGTGGCCATGCACCTCGCCCATGAGGGCGCGTTTGATGCCGGGTTGAAATTCCGGCCCCTGTTCATGCCCGACATCCATATGGAGCATGCCAGCCAGACCGATATGTACCGCGCCGCCAAACTCGATGCGAAATCGATTGCCGCCACGGCACTGCTGGCATTGGGCGACCCCAAGCGCGCCGCAAACCTCACATCGGACAATCTGATCGGCTAGCCGCTGGCCAACCACGCATCCTGTGCCCGCCGCATTTTCACCAGCGGCGTATCCTCGGGCAAACTGACCGCACCATAAGAAACCAGCGCCCCCTTTTTGATCGGCGCCCGCACGATCGCTCCCTGCAACAGCCCGACAGGGCAGGCGTTTTCAGCCCTTGCGTCTTCTACGGTCATGGTAAATGAACGATAGCAATATTCGCCTATCGCATCGAGCCGATCGCCGGCCTTGAGGTCTTTTTTGGCCAGCGCGCACACCTCCGCCGTCGGCCTGTCCAGGGGCACCATGTCGGCCTGCCCGGTCAACACCACCCGGGCACAGCTCAGCGGCACCTCCAGCGAGGTCAAATGATAGGGGCGAAAAAACGCATAATAGGGCCCCGGCCCCAGCTTGAGGTCGGCCATGCGCTCACGAATGCGCGGATGGGCCATTTCGGCGACCACAAACACCCCCGGCGCAATGCCGCCGCCAATGGTGTAATCGACAACCCCCTTGCGATGAAGAATGCCGCCATCCTCGCGGGGGCATAAAACCTGGTGCAGATTTTCAATGCTGGCGTCGGGCCCGTGCATCCCCGGCACATCCGGCACCAGCCCGGTGGCGTTGGCAATTGCCGCCATTTCCACCATTGTTTTCGACCCGTCCACGAACTCCACCAGCATGCGCGGGTTCATATCGCGCCGATGGGCCTCTTCCTCATATTGGTCCGGCGTGGCATCGAAATTGAGCGGGTTGTTCTTGCCCTTTCCCGCCGCCACTACCGGGTGCCCCATGGCGGTCACGAAATCATATAGTTCAAGCACCGAACTGGGTTCATCCCCGGCGCCAATGGTATAAATCACCCCGGCCCGGTCGGCCTCCCGCCTCAGGTACGGCCCGATGGTGACATCGGCCTCCACATTCATCATCACCAGCGGCTTGCCCGCCTGAATGGTTTTCAGACCGATTTCAGCCCCTGCCGCCGGGTTGCCGGTGGCATCCACAATCACATCGATCCGCCCGGCGGCCAAAAGATCCTCGGCCCGTGCGACCACGGCCATTTTCCCTGCCTCTATGGCCGCGTTGACCCCGTCGGCATCGGATACTTCGCGCCCCTTGTCGGTCGAGCCGAACGCGATCTGTAGCGCCCGCCGGGCCCGTTCCGGCTTGCGGGTCACGATTCCGCCAATTTCAATACCGGTCATCAACCCGATCTGGGTCACCAGATCGGTGCCCATTTCACCGCACCCCACCACCCCGACGCGAATGGGTGTGCCGGTTTCAGCCCGCGCCGCCAGTTTCGCCCCGATACCGGTTCGCGCCAGCTTCGGACGTTCCAACTTGTGGTGCCGGGTCATTCAGGACCTTTTGTCTTGTCGGGCTGAAACAAAGGCTAGTCCTCGTCGACGGCGGGCAACATGCCCAGGGCCGACTTGTACAATTCAAGAATGGCTTCCTGTTCTTCGCGTTCCACACTGTCTTTTTTGCGCAATGCCACCACCTGCCGCATGACCTTGGCGTCAAAACCGCTGCCTTTTGCCTCGGCATAGATTTCGCGAATGTCATCGGTTATGGCTTTTTTTTCCTCCTCGAGACGCTCGATGCGCTCGATAAAAGCGCGCAATTGTTCCCGCGCAACAGTGGTTTGTCCCATTCTGAAGTACTTCCTTTTGTTAAATGCAGTGTTTTGGGGCAGGTCTTTGGGGCTTGTCTTTGTGCGCGTCCGTTGTCGGCGTGGCAAGTGCCAAACCACCCTCCTCCCGCCCCAATGCTGTCAAATCGAAACTTTAAAGCGTTTCCGGAATATGTGGCCCCGGTACGTGGACACCGATTATCGGACAAACAACACGCGTCAACAAAAACAAAAAATCCCTGTTTTTGTAACCATCAAACCACGACGGGTTCCAGGTAAGTCGTGACAATCAGGATTGACACCCATGAAATGCTTTTGCACAAATCAGCCAGCATTTGCTCCAACACCGCTTAGCGCAATTTTTCACCTGCCCCGTTCTCTCATCGTTGCCTTTTTTGCAGTCGCCGCGGCCTTTTCTGTGCCCGGGGAAGTCCGCGCGGATTTAAGAGTGTGCAACATGTCAGTGGGGACCGTTTCCATTGCGTTGGGTTATCGGACCGACGAGGGCTGGCAATCCGAGGGCTGGTGGGTCACGGGCCCCCAGGATTGCAAAACAGTGTTTCTCGGCGATTTGCCCGGACGGTTCTACTATATATATGCCGTCGATGATGTGAACGGCGCCAGCTGGGACGGGCAGGTATTCATGTGTACCCGGGATGGCAGCTTTACCATTATTGGCACCAAAAACTGTCTGGTCCGTGGCTATGAGCGAACCGGATTTTTCGAAGTTGATACGGAAAACAAAACGGACTGGACCCTGCAATTGACCGAAACACCACCCAACGGCGCCCCGCAGCCGGAGCAACCCGCCCCGGAAGCACAATCCCAATGAGACGGCAACGCAAGGTCAAGATACTTGCCACCCTGGGCCCCGCCTCTTCTTCCCGGGAAATGATTGAAACCCTGTTTCACGCCGGCGCCGATCTGTTCCGGATCAACATGAGCCATACCAGCCATCCGATGCTCGCTGAGATCATGGCTGCCATCCGCACGGTGGAAAAATCCGCCGGGCGCCCCATAGGGGTTCTGGTGGATTTGCAGGGCCCAAAACTGCGGGTGGGCAAATTCGAAAACGGCGCGGTTGAACTGATCCCTGACGGACACTTCACCCTGGATCGCAACACCGCGCCCGGCAATGCCGCCCGGGTCGAACTGCCCCATCCTGAAATATTCGCCGCCATTGCCCCGGGCAACCGTTTGCTGCTGGACGACGGCAAAATTGAGCTCAAATGCGTTGAAGCGGACGCCGATGAAATTGGCTGCCTGGTGGTCCATGGTGGCACCCTGTCCGACCGGAAAGGCGTTTCTCTGCCCGACAGCGTGCTCCCTTTAAGCGCCCTGACCGACAAGGATCGTGCTGATGTGGACGCCGCCCTCAAGCTGGAACCGGACTGGATCGCGTTAAGTTTTGTCCAGCGTCCCGAAGACATGATCGAGTTGCGCGAGATCGTAAAAGGCCGGGCCGGGCTGCTGGCCAAGATCGAAAAACCCCAAGCCATTGCCTGTCTGAATGACATTTTCAAGGTCTCCGACGCGATCATGATCGCCCGGGGTGATCTGGGCGTGGAAATGCCCCTTGAACAGGTGCCGGGCTTGCAAAAAAGAATGATCCGCATGGCCCGCCGTCATGGCAAACCCGTGGTGGTCGCCACCCAGATGCTCGAAAGCATGATCGCCTCGCCGGTGCCCACCCGGGCCGAAGTCTCCGATGTGGCGACCGCAGTGTTTGAAGGGGCCGACGCGGTCATGCTGTCGGCGGAAAGTGCCGCCGGCGACTATCCTGCCGAGGCCGTTGCCACCATGGACCGGGTCGCGGTTTCGGTTGAGCGGGATGAAAACTATCCGGTGATTATCCGCGCCCAGGCCGCCGAACCCGAAGCCACCGCCGCCGACGCAATTTCCGCTGCCACCCGGCAGGTTGCCGAAACCCTCGATCTGGCGGCCATTGTGACCTACACGGCTTCAGGATCCACCGGCCTGCGCGCATCGCGTGAACGACCGGCAATGCCCATCATCGCCCTGTCGCCGAAATTGTCCACCGTTCGGCGCCTGTCTTTGGCCTGGGGCCTGCATTGTGTGCAAACTGTAGAGGCGGGCAACCTCGAAGCCATGGTCGATCGCGCCTGTCAGATCGCCCATGAAGAGGGCATGGCTGAGTATGGCGACCGCATAGCCATTACCGCCGGCGTACCCCTTGGGACACCCGGCGCCACCAATATGCTGCGCATTGCTTTTGTTGAGGCTCAGGGTTCCCGTAACCGGTAGGCCCCCAGGCAAGAGGAAAACGTTATCCCTGACGGGCTTTGAACCGCCGATTGACCTTGTTGATAATGTAAATCCGGCCACGGCGGCGCACCACCTTGTTGGCGCGGTGACGGGTGGCCAGCGCCCGGATCGAGTTTCTGATCTTCATTGGATCGCCTGTTCGCCTGTACAAAAACAAGAGGCGCTCGGGGCGCCTTCTAACCGTGGCGTTTCATAAGAGCAAACCTGCCCCGTGTCAACGCGGGCAGCGCCGCGAAACCGGGGGGGGAGCCCGGTGAGGTAAGTGTTCACCCCAAAGCCGGGGTTTACCCGGACGAATATCAATTCTCCCACAATCATCTGACGCAAATTTCGGTTTCCGATGACAACACGGACAGCACATTCATGCGCCAGATAGATATGTCCGCACTTACGGTTTTGATCGCGGACTCAAACTCTTACATGCTCACCATCGTAAAAACCATGCTGCGCGGCTTTGGCATTTTCAAGATCCGGGAAGCCGTAGACGGGGCCATCGCCCTTGAAGAGATCAACCAGCATCTTGTTGATCTGATTATCGTGGATTACGCCCTGGGAACCCTTGACGGGGTTGAGTTGACCGAAATGTTGCGTAGTGCCGAGGACAGCCCCAACCGGTATGTGCCCATCATCATGTTGTCCGCCTATACCGAGAGATGGCGGATACAAAGGGCGCGGGATGCCGGCGTGACCGAATTTTTGCGCAAACCCTTGTGCGCAAAGGATCTTTACATGCGCCTGGTGGAAATCATCGACCGGCCCCGGCCCTATATCAACTCCAAACGCTATTTCGGTCCCGACCGCCGCCGCCACGACGCCGAAAACTTCGTCGGCAAGGAACAGCGAACCGACTAAATCGTATGCCCATTTGCGGCGAACCCTTATGGCGCCTCCACCAGCGCCGCCACGCCCATCCCTCCGGCGGTACACACCGAAATGAGCGCCCGCTTTTTCTTTTTTTCCGGCACCAGTTTGGCGGTCAGCGCCAGAATGCGCGCCCCGGTCGCAGCGAACGGATGCCCGTATGCCACGGAGGAACCGCACACGTTAAGCTTGCGCGTGTCGATTTTGCCCAGCACTTTGGCCCGCCCGAGCACCTGTTTATTGTAGGCCCGGTCGGAAAAGGCGGCCATGGTGCACAAAACCTGCGCCGCAAA
>JAADFY010000016.1 GCA_013152625.1 Alphaproteobacteria bacterium | reverse complement strand
CCACCGCTTATGCGTGGTTTGTTTGGGACAAAGACGCCCCGTCTGTGACCGAGTTGAAATGGTTCCCCCCTGGATACAAGAAACGATATTCCTAGTTTCTGTTTAAGCGCTGACGACCCGCAGCGGTTATCCGGTATCCGACGCGCGGCACATGCTCTAAGTAACCACGAGCAATGTAGTTATCGTCCTGATCGTGGTGTGACTGGACGTTTCGACATATCTGATGCCACATTGGCTCACCGGGTCGCGTATCAGACTCGCGCCAATCGTCGCCGGTCAAGTCAACGAAATCTGGAAGGTCCTTGCGTATCCGATGAAAGGACGCCACCCCGTTCCCTTGTGCAGCCGCTATGCGCAAAATGCCAAGTGCAATTGCACTCTCAGTGGTCGGCATGTTTGTCACCTCTCAAAAAGATCACAAGACGATCATTGCGTATTTCTTTATGCACTGCAACGAATTCGAAGTGACCGCCACCACCAGTCGCATTAGCGCATGGCTGCAATCCTCCCGAAAGAACCTTAAGATGTAACTTGGTCGATAGAATGCCCACATTCGACCCCGCCCAATTTCAAAGTGACCCACCACCCGGAATTCAGCTCGTCAGGACAATTCGAATCAGGTCCGCGGTATTGCGCGCACCCAGTTTTTCCATCACCCGGGCCCGATGAACCTCAATTGTGCGCGGTGAAATTCCAAGTTCCCGGCCCGCCTCCTTGTTCGACTGGCCGTTGGTAATTAACTGCAACACCTCACGTTCCCGGGGGGTGAGCTGGTTAAAACCGCGGATTTCCACCGGGCGCCAACCGCCCTGTACCGCGCCCACATGAACGTCCCGGCGCAGGGAATCGCGCACCGCACGCACCAGCCGTTCGGTATCGATGGGTGTGGTGATTACATCCGCACAGCCCGCCTTCATCGCCTCCACAGCGCGGGTTACATCGGATTCTTCAGAAATAAGAAACACCGGTGCTCCGGTGCGCATGGATTTGAAACGACGCAACATGGGCAGGGAGTCCTCGCCTCCCACCACCATGTTCATCACCAGAACATCAGGATGGCGATGCTCCAGGGCACTAAGCAACTGGGCCATGGTGCTGGAACATTCAGTTTGAAACCCTTCAAGGCGAAACAGAACACTTAACGCCTCACTGGTCGGCAAGTCCGCATCAACAATATGGACCAAACGGTCCCGGTTGTATGAATTATGATAAAATACTTCGGTCAATTGGGCCTCCTCTTCAGCCTACCGAACGGTGGCTCCAGACCCCGGACGCAACATCCGTCTGTTTGTCACCGGGCAATGATTGACTGGGGCAGTGATTGAATAGCCGCAGCCGCCAAGGCGCCGGGATTGAATAACCGGATATGTCCGCCGGAACCTGTAAAATTTCCCGCTCTGGTTGAACTAACTGGTTAAATGCCAGAAATATTATCTATCCACAAAAATCAGAATCAGTCGACCTCCTTCCACACTTACACGTATACACGGTTCCCAAAGCTTTTCTACTTAGCGGAAATATGTACGTATGCAAAATCGCATATCTTACGTTCAAATACAACCTTAAATTGTATAGCTGCTCGATATCGGGATCAATGCTCAAACCGAAGCGTTCAAACGGGCGGGCAAAATCCGACCGGATCAGGCTGCGGGGATGTCAGCCGTCCGATCAAGGGCGCGAACAAAAAGGGCGGCAATCAACCCAAGAACCGAAGACGCCAGCATGATGCCAAGCAGCGCAAATGCGCCATTGGCTTCTGTCAGAATCACCCCGGTAAGCGTGGTCAGCACAGCACCGCCGGCCACCGAAAGCGCGCCGGACAGGCCCGAAGCGCTGCCGGCCAGATCGGGCCGGACCGACATGGCGCCGGCGCTGGCGCTGGGGTTGGTCAGCCCGTTGCCGAGGCCGACAAACACCGTTGCACCGAACAAGGACACCACATGGACAAAGCCGGCCAGAAACAACGCCAGACCGGCAACCAGAGCCACGCAGGCCACAATCCGGCCCCAGATCATCATGTCGGTCAAGGCAACCCGCCTTGCATAGCGGCCCGCGAGGAAGCTGCCTACAAAAAAGCCGGCGGTTATGGTGCCCATGTAAAAGCCCAGGGCCCCCGGCGACATGGCAAACAAGGTTCCGCTGACCAGGGGCACGCCGGCGAGAAACGCAAAAAACGCCCCGGTGGAAAACGCCCGGCACAAAGAATAGCCCCAGAACCGTTTCGAGCCGAGCAGTTCGGGATAGGTGCTGAACTGCTTCATGAACGTGGGGGATGGAGACTTGTTGGTCTCACCCAGATCCACCCAGCACAGGCCAAAGACCAGAATGCCAAACCCGGCAAATGCCACAAAATTCGACCGCCAGCCAAACAATTCAGCCAGCACCCCGCCAAACATGGGGCCCAGCATCGGGGCAATGGCCATGGCCATGTTTACAAAACCGAGCAGGCTGGCCGCTTCACGCACCGGCAGCATATCGCGAATGATCGCGGGGGACAGGGCGGCGCCGGAAATGATCGCTGCCTGCAGCACTCGAAAGGCAAGAAAAACCGAAATATTCGTGGCCAGGACGCAGCCGACCGAGGCGACGATAAACAAAGCCAGCCCGACCAGCAAAACCGGCCGCCGACCATACCGGTCGGACAAGGGTCCCAGGACGAGCTGCAACACCGCGCTGATGGCCAGAAAGCCGCCAATGGACAGGCTGACCAGGGCATAGTCAGCATCAAGATCAATGGCGATGCCCGCCAGCGAGGGCAGGAACATGTTCATGGACAGGATCGAGAGCCCGGTGAGCAACACCAGAGTAAGCAAGCCGGGCGGGGAAGTTCCAGCGGATAGCATCGGCGACCTCTTTTGCAGGCTGCGATGCACCGGCGGCGGCCAGCGATATACAGCGTTGATATCGGCAGGGCCCGTCCAGGGCAAAATCTCGCCAACGGGTAAGCAGAATTCTGCCCGGACGGGCTTTTTATGCCTTTGCGCCGCTGTTTAGCGCATCAGGCGGCAGGCCCCTGAGGGCGCACGTTTAGTTTTTCGCCAGCAAATCGCGTATTTCGCCCAAAAGCACCTCCTGCTTTGGCGGCGCCTTGGGGGCGGCGGCTTTTTCCTGTTCTTTCTTGCGCATGGAGTTGATGCCCTTGAGCAACAGGAACAGGACAAATGCGACAATGATGAATTTGACCACAGCATTGATGAACAGGCCGATGTTCAAGGTGGCGATGCCGGCGTCCTTGGCAGCGGCGATGGTGTTAAAGGTCTGGCCGCCGGTGTCCTGCAGCGCAATGAACAGGTTGGTAAAATCCACCCCGTTCAGGGCCAGCCCGATCAGGGGCATGAACACGTCATCCACCAGCGAAGAGACAATGGCGCCAAACGCGGCACCGATTATGATCCCCACCGCCATGTCCACCATATTGCCTTTTAAAGCAAACTCCTTGAATTCCTTGAGCATCAAAAATTCCTTCTAATTTCTATTGGGCCCGCCGGCCAAAGAAACGTTGCGTTGCCGGTACCGTTTCGTTTTTTTGGGACAGATCGTTGTTTCAGGTGGTTCAGCCCATGGCAAAAACGTGCATTTTGCAATAAAATTAACCCGTTCTTTACCATGTTTTTTGCATGTGTTGTGCTCACGCAATCAATGGGCCGGTGTATATTGTATTCAAAAGCGGCACTGGATCGGACTGCCATATGCCATATTCGCACCAGCGGTTAAGCGGTCGCGGGGCCCCTCGCGATGGTCAGGGCGGGGAATGGGAAGACCTGCGCGACGGCATTGAACTGCTGCTCAATCAGGTTCAGGACCAGATCGAAGACCGAGCCGACCACACTCGTTTCGGGGGCGCGAACGGCCATTCTGGCCGACACGAACATGATGCCCAAATCTTTGATACCCAGGTCTTTGACGCCCAGGTCAGTGCCCTGCGGGGGCGCATAGCAACACTGGAGGCTGGCGCCGGGGCAAACCGGGCGCCCCAGGCACCGCCGCCTTCACCCAACCAGCGCCCGCCACGCCAACCCGGCCCGAACGCCCGCACCGCCGCACCGCATGCCGCTGGCACCGGGGCAAACGAGGTTCAGGAAGCCATTGCCCAGATCCGGCGACGCCAGCGCGGCGGGCAACCACACATGACCCGGCCGGCGCCCGCGCCCCGCGACCGGTTCTCCCAAGGCACGCAGAACCAAGACACGCAGAACCAAGGCACGCACAACGGGACCGCCGACGGCCTGGTCGCTTCAATCGAGGGCATGTCGGCGCGGCTTGCGGGGCTGGAAGGGCGGCTTAAGGACGATGGCGGTCGCCAGCGTGATGCGCATCTGGTGGGCAGCCAGATCGCAGCACTGACGAAAACCGTCGATCAGTTGTGTAATACCGTCAGCCAGACCCAGGATCTTACCCAGCTCGAAGCCCGGCTGGCGGACATATTATTGCGGCACAACGGGCGGCCGGACCCCGGTTTTGAAAGTCTTTCGGGCAAGGTGGGCGAACTTTATGACGCGGTGGAAAAGCTGGCCGCCTATCATGTGCGCCAGGCTGAACTGGCCAATGGGGCACCGGACCCGGCGCCGGACTATGGGGTCAGCGGCGCCCAGATCGAAGACAGTATCCGGGCCATGTATGACCGGCTGGACGGGCTGGAACAAACCCTTAGCATTCCAGCACCCGAACTGGAGCGGATTTCGGACCAGGTTGCCGCCCTTGCCAACTCGATTGGCGACGGGGCGAACCAGTTTGATCCAGCAATTGTTCTGGAGCGAATCGACCGGCTTTCAAGCCAGCTTGACACTCAAAGCGGAGCTGGTAGTGCCGGCGGTATCGACGATTTACGTACCGATGTGGAAAGCCTGAGGGCCTTCATTGCCAACCTGTTCGAGCCTCGGTTTGACGGGATCGAGGGACAGATCGCGGCGATTAAAACCCGGCTGGTGGACACCGGCACGCCTTCGTCAGATCCGGACGCCATGGAAGCGCAGATCCGGGCGCTGACCGAAAAAATGGACCGGGCCGGGGCGGCGCTTGAACTGCTGGTCAACCGGCACCCTGGCGCCGACACCGGGGACCTACCGCGGGGGGATAATGTCGATCTGACAGCCATGGAAGAACGGCTGGCCGCGGCGATAACCGCCAGCGGCTCGGCAGCAATTGTCAACGATCAGACCTTTGAAGCGGTGCGCGAGACCATGGACCGGGTCGACGGGCGGCTCAACACGCTTGAAGGGGTTCTGGCACGTCTTGGGCCTTCGGATCAGCCCGGACATGAATACCAAACTGTTCAGGACACCGGCCCGGCGCACCCGGCACCGCCAGTACCGGCTGCATCTTTTGTACAAGACGACCGGTTCGCCGATTTCAAGACCACCGAAGCGGAATTGACCGAAGGCGAGCAGGGGCCGGCAGCGGAAACGGAAAATTCGCCCCAAAGGGCACAGGCGAGTGCGCCCCGGGTGGAACGTGGGGGTGCATCCCCGACGACTGTCGAGGCCGGTTTGCCGCCAAAACCAACCTCGGAATTGGGTCCGATCGAGCCCAGGGCCGCTCAGACCGGCCATTCCAAAACTGACGGTTCCAAAACTGACGGTTCCAAAACTGACGGTTCCAAGACTGGAGCACAAAGCGGCGATATTTTTCAGCGCGCCTCCACATGGAACGAACAGAGCCCGAATGCCGATGCTGACTCCGGCGCAGATACAAGGCAGTCATTCATCGAGGCTGCACGGCAGGCGGCGCGGCGAAACTCGCAAAAAACAGAAGCGGAACAATCCACGGGCGGGCTGTTTGGCAAGGCGCTGGCCCGTATCAGCGCAAAAGCGGGGGCCGGTGCGCGGGGCAAGCCTAAAAAGGGTGCCAAACCGGAGACGCGAAAAGAACGCAACGAACCGGGTTTAGACGAGGCAACCGATGCCGAACCACAAAACGGCACCGAAGCGGCTGTGGATCATAGTCTGGACGATGCGGCCAGGGCGCAGGGTCGGGACCGGCCCGATTCGACGGAGGGGTTTTTAAGCCGCCATCGGCGGGCGCTCCTGCTGGGCGCCTCCGTGCTGGCCATGGGTTTAATGACGCTTAATCTGATCGACCAGCGCATGGGCGCCGAAATCGGGGCGCCTGATGCAACCTCGGAACGGGCGACGCTATCAATCGGGGAAAATCCGATTGCCTCGTCGGCCAGCCCGGAAATTGTTCCTGCGGCGATGCGCCAGGTGGCCGGGACTGCCCCTGAATCCATGGAACCGGTGGCAGCCGCGTCGGTGTTGTTACCCGAAAGTGCGGATATGCAAGGACAGCTCTCGCCGGTGGTGGCGGAAGCGGTTCTGACCGATCCGGGTCTGGGGGGAGCTGCGGCCATCGACACCGAGCTGACAACGGCAAGCATACCGCCCAGTTTTTCCACCGAGGACGGGTTGCCGGCAAATATCGGGCCGCGGGCGCTCATGGATGCTGCGCGAAGCGGCGACCCCAGAGCCCAGTTCGAGGTGGCCGCCGTTCTTTCGGAAGGCAAAGTGGTGGAGAAAAACCTGGCGCTGGCCATCAGCTGGTACGAGCGGTCGGCGGCAACCGGGTTTGCACCGGCCCAATACCGGCTGGGCAACCTTTACGAGAACGGTTTTGACGGCCAGGCCGCCAATCCGATACAGGCGCGGGTATGGTATGAGAAGGCCGCAGAGGCGGGTAACCGAATGGCCATGCACAATCTGGCGTCGCTTTTTGCCGACGGCTCGCTGGAGACGCAGGACTTTTCGGCGGCGGCCCAATGGTTCGAGCAGGCGGCGGAGCGCGGGGTGCGCGACAGCCAGTTCAATCTGGGCATGCTTTACGCCCGGGGTCTGGGCGTGGCCCAGGATTATTATAAATCTTACGTATGGTTCGGTCTGGGAGCCCTGTCGGGGGACATAGCGGCCGCCACAGCCCGGGACGATATCGCCCGCTCGCTGGACGCGGATGCTATCCGGCGGGCGAAGGCCGAGATCAAGGCGTGGTCGGGAATTTCGCTTGATATCGCGGCCAACTATGCACCGATCGGCACCTGGGACGCCGGGTTTGACCCCGGCCGGGCGGTTACCGATGCCGATGTGGTGCGTCAGGTGCAGGCGGTCTTAGAATCGCTTGGCTTCGATGTGGGGCCGGCGGATGGCGTGATGGGGCCGCAAACAGCGAATGCCATCGCGAAATTCGAGGCGGCAACCGGCATGTCAGAAACCGGGGCGGTCAACCCGCGCCTGCTGGCAGTTCTTGGCAGCCAGCCCGTATAAAAAGACCGACGTATATCAGCGCGAACTGTTTCCAGTTATGACGAAATCACGATATCACACCAGTCCCTTGTTTGCGCGAGCCAATTGCGCCATAACCGACATCCATTTCCGGTGAACCACGCTTTCTTCCAGCGTACCGCCAATCCGGTAACCGGCACCCACCAGCCGGCGACCCGTTTTTCCCGGTTCGCCGCCTAACCGAAAACCGGTATCCGCCAGTCGGTGGTCCGTTTTAACGCCCTGCCAGGACACACTACGTGCAGCTTTACCTGCCGATCGCTGAATTCTCGCTCAACATTTTCCTGTTGATCGGGATGGGCGGTGCGGTGGGCTTTTTAAGCGGCCTTTTCGGTGTGGGTGGCGGTTTTCTGCTTACCCCGTTGCTGATTTTTTCCGGCATTCCAGCACCGGTGGCCGTGGCTTCAGTGACATCGCAGGTGGTGGCGGCCTCTACTTCGGGGGCGCTTTCGTATTACCGGCGCGGCGGGATCGATCTGAAACTGGCGTTGTTTCTGATCATCTCAGGGGTATTCGGGGCGTTTGCGGGGGTGTGGACCTTTGGCTATTTGCGCAGCACCGGGCAGCTGGAGCTGACAATTTCGCTGGGGTATCTGGTGTTTTTGGGCTCCATCGGGTCGATCATGCTGGTGGAGGCCGGGCGGGCGGTGCTGAAGTACCGGTCGGGCGAACGGCCCCCGGCCCACCTGCCGCATCAGCATAACTGGGTGCACGGTTTGCCGTTCCGGGTGCGGTTCAAACGTTCCGGCATCTATGTCTCGGTGTTCCCGGTCATTGCCATTGGCGCCGGCATCGGATTTATCGGCTCTTTATTGGGGATTGGCGGCGGTTTTATTCTGGTGCCGGCGCTGGTTTATCTGCTGCGGGTTCCCGGGGTCATGGTCATTGGCACGTCGCTGCTGCATGTGGTGGCCATCATGGCTGTCACCACCATTTTACATGCCGTGGCCAGCCAGACAGTGGACGTATTGCTGGCATTAACACTCATGGTCGGCTCGGTGGCGGGGGCCCAGTTCGGCGCCGCAGCAGGGCGCAAGCTGCGCGGCGAGCAGTTGCGGTTGTTGCTGGGACTTTTAGTTCTGGCCGTAGCGATCCGGTTTGCGTTTTCCCTGCTGGTTGCCCCTGCTGATCCGTTTTCCATGGCGATTGTAACACCGGGCGGGGCGGGTTGATGGGAACAATTCGGGTGTTTTTGGCAATCCTGGTCATGGCGCTGATTTCCGGTCCGGCGACGGCGCAACGGCTGGTCTCGTCCATGTCCGACCCGGAGATCTCCATCGATTCAAGTTTTGCCGGCGAAACCATCACGCTGTTCGGGACCGTTGCCTCCGATTTCGAGAACGGTGACACCGGGGTGCCCGCCGGCAGCTTTGATGTGGTGATCGCCATACACGGCCCGAACTCGGACCGGGTGGCGCGGCTCAAACAAAGAACCGGCGGCATCTGGATTAACCGGGAGGCGCAGGTATTTCGAAATTTTCCAAGCTTTGTGCGCCTGCTGTCCACCAGCCCCCTGTCCAACATAACCGACGCGGAAGTTCTGGAAGCTGAAGGCCTGAGCTTTGAAGCCATCGTCCGCCGAACCGAGCCGGACGACGGACCGCGCGGGGCGCTGTTTTCGAGCAATCTGATCCGCATGATGGAAAAGGAAGGCCTGTTCGAATTGGACGAACGGGGGGTGACCCTGCTTTCGCCGACCTTTTATTCGGCCCGGGTGGAATTGCCGGCCTTTGTGCCTAATGGAACATTTCTGGCGACAACCTTTCTGTTTCAGAACGGCGAGATCGTCGCCCGAAAAGCGGAACGGTTCGAAGTGCGCACCGCCGGATTTGAGCGCTTTGTCGGGGAGCAGGCCAAGCGAAACTCGCTGGTCTACGGGCTGGTGGCGGTGCTGATTGCCCTGTTTACCGGCTGGCTTGGCGGTGTGCTTTTCCGACGGTAACTGGGACCGCTGACCCGCAAAACGGGGAAGGAAATGGCAGCGCGCCGGGCGGTCAGGCAGCTTGATCGGCTCGCCGGGGCACGGGCACGGGCTATCCGAGTTGCAGGTGACGGATGGCAACGGGATAGACCCGGTCGCGCCCGAGCATGCACACCTGCAACCGAGACCGGTCAAACAGGCCGTCAAACGCCTTGTGCGCGAGATCGAGGGAGCCGGTGGCGGCGCCGTAGGCAGGCAGAACCATGAGCTTTTCATCGGCGACAAAACAGGGGCGCCGGGTGGTGCGACCGTTAATGCGCACCCGGGCGGCGGGGTGCAGGTGGC
>JAADFY010000015.1 GCA_013152625.1 Alphaproteobacteria bacterium | reverse complement strand
AGACCCCGGATCAAGTCCGGGGTGGTGCAGGTCAGGATACGCTCTGGGTCTCTTGCCTTTGGAGATCCGCACACCGCTCTCTTGTTTTGCCTCACGCCGAGAAACTCTGCGCTACCGGCTCCGCGGGGGCGCCGCATAAGCGGCGCTCCGTCCTCGTGGGTTCTTTAATGGCGACTGCGAGCAAAGGGGCTCGCACCTCGCCGTGCCTGGCATGAATAAATGTTGAGCGTATGCGTTCTTTGGCTCTTGGATATCCGCTTCTTCCCCCTCCCCCTTGCGGGAAGGGGTCAGGGGTGGGGGGTTTGCGAAAAGAAGATGACCGGCACCAAAACCGCCCTACTGGGATTTTTCCGGGGTTTTCTTTCTCCGTTTTGCCGTGCTCGGCACCCGGGCCGTTCGGCCGGCGCTTTTGACCGGGCCGGATGATTTCGTCTTGGCAGTTCGCTTTTTTGGCCCGGTGATCGCCTTGGGCCGGGCCGGTTGCGGCGGCAGGAAGCTAAGTTTCAGCCCCGAGCCGTCCTTTGTCACATCGACCTTGACCAGGCCGCCGTCCTGCAATTTTCCAAACAATACTTCGTCGGCCAACTGCCGTTTGACATGTTCCTGTATGACCCTGGCCAAAGGCCGCGCGCCCATCTTTTCGTCATAACCCCGATGCGCAATCCAGGCGTTTGCCTTTTCGCTAAGCTCGATGGTAACCCCGCGTTCGCCAAGCTGGGCCTCCAGCTGGATGATGAATTTTTCCACCACCCGCGCCACCACGGACGTGGGCAGGGCGGCAAACGAAATGACCGAATCCAGCCGGTTGCGAAATTCCGGCGAAAACAGTTTTTTCAACGCTTCCTCATCATCACCTTCGCGCTTGTTGCGGCCAAACCCGATGGGTGCGCGCTCCATCTCCATGGCCCCGGCGTTGGAGGTCATAATCAGGATAACGTTGCGAAAATCGATCTGCTTGCCGTTGTGATCGGTCAGTTTGCCGTGATCCATGACCTGAAGCAGAATATTGAACAGGTCCGGATGGGCCTTTTCGATCTCGTCGAGCAACACCACGCAATGGGGGTTCTGATCGACCCCGTCGGTGAGCAACCCGCCCTGATCGAACCCCACATATCCTGGGGGCGCCCCAATCAGACGCGACACCGTATGGCGCTCCATATATTCAGACATGTCAAAACGCAGCAATTCCACCCCGAGGGTATCGGCGAGCTGTTTGGCAACTTCGGTTTTGCCCACACCGGTGGGGCCGGTGAACAAATAAGACCCGATGGGTTTTTCCGGCTCGCGCAGCCCGGCCCGGGCCAGTTTGATCGCCGACGCCAGTGAATCGATGGCCTTGTCCTGGCCGAACACCACGGTTTTGAGGTTCTTTCCCAGGGCCAACAGCAGTTCGGTGTCCGATTTTGAAACCGATTTGGGCGGTATGCGGGCCATGATGGCGATGGTCGCCTCCACGTCCGCCACATCGATGGTAGCCTTGCGCTCTTCCTTTGGCAGCAACATCAGGGCGGCGCCACTTTCATCAATGACATCAATGGCTTTGTCGGGCAGTTTTCGATCATTGATGTAACGGGCGGAAAGCTCCACCGCCGATATGAGGGCGGCGGACGTGTACTCGACCTTGTGATATTCCTCGAAATAGGGTTTTAGACCGCGCATGATTTCAATGGCGTCGGCAATGGTGGGTTCGGCCACATCAATCTTTTGAAACCGGCGCACCAGGGCCCGGTCCTTTTCGAAAAACTGGCGATATTCCTTATACGTGGTTGACCCGATGCAGCGGATGGCGCCGGACGCCAGCGCCGGCTTGAGCAGGTTGGACGCGTCCAGCGCACCGCCCGAGGTGGCCCCTGCCCCGATGACGGTGTGAATCTCATCAATGAAAAGAATGGAATGATCGCGCTTTTCGAGTTCTTTCATGACCGCTTTAAGGCGCTCTTCAAAGTCGCCGCGATAGCGGGTTCCGGCTAAAAGCGCGCCCATGTCCAAGGCATAGATCACTGCCTCATGCAGAACCTCGGGCACGTCTTTTTCATGGATGCGCCGGGCCAGCCCTTCGGCAATCGCGGTTTTACCGACGCCGGGATCGCCCACATAAATCGGGTTGTTCTTGGACCGGCGGCACAGGATCTGAATGGTGCGCCTGAGTTCCTTGTCGCGCCCGATCAGGGGATCAATTTTTCCCGCCTTGGCTTTTTCATTCAGATTGACGCAGAAATCCTCAAGAGGCGAACTGGTCCCGCTGCGCTCCCCCTCCTCGTCTGAACCGGTGCCCCCTTCGGTGGCGCCACGCACCCGGCGATCTTCGGAAACGCCGGTTTTGGTAATGCCATGGGCCATGAAATTAACCGCGTCATAGCGGGTCATTTCCTGCTGTTCGAGGAAAAATGCGGCATGGCTTTCGCGCTCGGAAAAAATCGCCACCAGCACATTGGCGCCGGTAACTTCTTCGCGGCCCGAGGATTGCACATGAATGACCGCGCGCTGAATGACCCGCTGAAACGCCGCCGTGGGGCGAGAATCCTCGTCGGTCTCCACCACCAGCGCGTCCAGCTCCTCATCGAGAAATTCATCGAGATCGTGGCGCAGAATATCCACCTCGACATTACAGGCGGCCAGAACGGCTGTAGCGTCGGAATCATCGAGCAGGGAGAGCAGCAAATGCTCCAGGGTGGCGAACTCATGTTGCCGGTCCCGGGCCAGATTCATGGCTCGGTGCAGGGCTTTTTCCAGACCTTTGGAGAATGAAGGCATAAATTTTCCTACTTTTTTTCCATTACGCACTGCAAGGGATGCTGGTTCTTGCGGGCGGCGTCCATTACCCGCCCGACCTTGGTTTCCGCGACCTCAAACGGATAGACGCCACATTCCCCCACCCCCTGATTGTGAACATGAAGCATGATCCGCATCGCCTCGTCGCGGGATTTGAAAAACACTTCACGCAGCACGACAACCACAAACTCCATGGGCGTGTAGTCGTCGTTGAGCAACAGGACCCGATAAAGGCTTGGACGTTTGGTTTTGGTGCGAACCTTGGTGGCAACGCCCACGTCGTCCTTGCCGACCCCGTTTGGCTTGTCGTCATCGGCCATCATATGGGCCAGCCAAGTTCGATCCGGCTGGGCAAGCGAGTTCCGAGCCGGCCCCCCGGGGGCGGTCATGGTCGAACGGGTGCGGGCTGACAAAGGCATTTCCGATGGTTCCGAACGTAAAAAAAACAGGATCTGTGACTTTGGCATTATGTAAGCAAATCAAAGCCATTGTTAAGGCCCGATTAGCGATAAGCGTCATCACCTTTGTTTGTTGGTGCATTTGGCCCCGTTTTTATGCGCCGGGGCCCTCCGGTTTTACGCATTCGTAACCGCCTCCCCCTTAGTGTCCCGTCAAATTGAACGGACTGGACCAAGTATTCAGTAACGTTTTATCGAGTTGATAGTGGCGTACGGAACCGAAAATACCGGTTTCGGGGGAAGTGGAGTACAGGGTGTCAAACCCGGTTGCGTATAGTTGCGAGGGAGTTCGTGATCACCTGCCCGGGGGCGCAAAAGCACCCTTTGGGGGGGGTACAGGTTCACAGAACCGGTCGCCTCGATCCATCAGTTTTGTTTGGGTGATCCGGTGCTGAGCGCGGGCATGCTAGCGCGCCGTCCAGCCTTTTCGCGTCGCCCGATGGCCCGTTTTGTCAGTGTTTTACTGGCTATCCTGCTGGCATTCACCACCATCGCCCCGGCGCAGGCGGGCAGTTTGCGCAAATATGCCGTAGTGGTTCTGGATGCCAACTCGGGCAAGGTGTTGCACTCCCGGGCCGGCGACGCCACCCGCTATCCCGCGTCCATTGCCAAGGTCATGACCCTTTATGTCCTGTTTGAGGAACTTGAGGCGGGGCGCCTGAAACTGTCTTCCCGGCTCAAGGTCTCCAAATATGCTGCCAGCGCCCAGCCCTCCAAACTGGGGCTTAAACCGGGCAGCACCATTTCGGTTGAAAATGCCATCAAGGCGCTGGTGACCAAATCCGCCAACGATGTGGCCCGGGTGATTGCCGAAAATGTTTCCGGCACCGAGGGCAATTTTGCCAAACGCATGACCAGAACCGCACGAGCCCTGGGCATGTCACGCACCACTTATCGAAACGCTTCAGGGTTGCCCAATTCCCGTCAGGTGACCACGGTTCGCGATCAGGCCCGGCTGGGCGCCGCCATTTTTCAGCATTTCCCGGGCTATTATAAATATTTCCAGACCCGCCGCTTCACCTACGGCGGCCGCACCTACGGCAACTACAACCGCCTTCTGGGTTCGGTGCCCGGCGTCGACGGGATCAAGACCGGCTATATCAATGCCTCGGGCTTTAATCTGCTCACCGCCGCCCGGGCCGATGGGCGCCATGTGGTTATTGCCGCCTTTGGATTTGAAAGTGGCAAGGCCCGGAATGCACGGGTCAGCTCGCTGGTCAAGAAATATATGCCCAAAGCCTATCGCGGACAGGTGCGTCAGGTTGCGCTGATCGCAAAGCCGGGTGGCGGGGTCATCGGGGGAGCCAACCGGATTCGGATGGCGCTGAACGGACTGCCGCCACCGCCGCCGGCCTATCTGCGCCAGTTACGCACCAGCGGGCCGGCGCTATTGGCCCCCATAGAAATTTCACCGGCGCCCATTCAGGTGGCCGCACTTTCGCCTTCGCCGCCCCAGCCCCATCGTGCCGCCGCATCGGAACCCTTGCAACAACCGATACCGGATCGCCTGCCCGCGATAATTGCCAATGCTGCCCTGTTTGAGGCCCAGCAAATGGCCGGGTCCCCCATTCCACTCGAACCGACCCCGCTGGTTCTGGGCCGGGAGTTTGAGCCCGCTACAACCCGGGCCGCAACCCTGGGCGATTTCATCACCAGTTTGCTCGGGTTCAGCCCTGTTCGCGCCGCCGACGTCGGGCTGGTTCCCCCCGCCATCATCAGTAATGTAAACGGGGATATTACCGGTTCCATCGCCCTTGCGGCGCCCATCCCGGCCAGCGCCTGGGAAGTACAGGTTGGGGCGGCTCCCAACCAGAACGGCGCCAGCCGCCTGATTGCCGACGCCACGGCCCAAATGGCCGGTCTTGCATCGTATTCCTCCTATATCCAGCGGGTAAACCGCAACGGACAGGAATTCTACCGGGCCCGGTTTGCCGGCTTTAACGACCGCCAGCAAGCCGCCGCCATGTGCGACGCCCTCAAGGACAAGCAGCTTTTGTGTCTGGCACTGCCGGGCTGAAAAACCAAGAACACCACCGAACAGGGGTCTTGAAAAACAATATGCGTATTCGGAGTAACAAATATGAGTGACCTGTCGTCTCTTAAGGAACTTGCCAAGTTTGTTGGCCGCAGCGCCGCGGGCGCCCCGCCGGCCTCTCACAACGGACTTGCGTTAAAAATCGATCAGCACGGGCGCCCCACCCGACCCAAAGTGACTGAAATGCTCGGCGTGGTTCTCGCCTTGTCCGCCCGGACACGGCGCATGGCCCGGGAACCGGTAATCATCGATCTTGATGTTTTTACACCGGACGGGCACCGGGCGATCAAACTGGCCTGCGCGGAATAGACAGGTCCAACGGGCCTTACCTGCTTTCTTACTTACCTGCCGGGTGCCAGGTGATTGAACTGCAGGGTCTTGGTAGAATTGGCCGCCCACTGGGCCCGCGCCTCGCGCCGCTGTTCAGTGCGCGATCTTACCGGCAGGTTCAAGGCCTCGACCAACTGGCGATACTCCTGACGGGCACTCATATGGGACACGGTGGACACCCCCCCCACCCGCGCTTCGTCCAGGGGGTCAAACACGGTTAGCCCAAGAGGGAACAATGAACGGAATATCACCCGTTCGGCGATACCTTCGGCCATGCGACAGCCCAGACGCACCGCGATCTGCTCGATACTCGACTGGACCGCACGCATGTTTCGCGACGAGAGCATGGAAATCCGGTTGCGCACGATCACCCAGTCAATGGAGCGGCCATCAATCGTCAGCCGTTCCTTGCGGGCTTTAAGCACCAGGCGCGAATAATGTGACAACTCGCCGGTCTGATGGGTAACCGGGTCGATCCGGGCAAGAACATCAAGATCGATCAGGCTGTCATTGATGGGGGTGACCAATGTGTCGGCCAGAGAGTGGGCGAGACGGGTCAGATGGGTGTCAAAACCCGGGGTGTCGATAATGAGAAAATCGGCATCGCGTTCGACCATGGATATGGCCTGACGAAACAGCTCGAACTCCATCCGGTCGTTCTCGCGAATGCTATCAGTCCCACTTAACGGCAAATGATAGTGGGTCGTGTGGGGCACCCGCAATTCGCGCTCGCCGGCCCAGTTCCGCCGATTGGTTACATAGTGGGTAAGAGTCTGCTGGCGACTGTCGCAATCAATGCTGGCGACATTAAACCCTTGATAAAGCAAATATATTCCAAGGTGGAACGCGGTCGTGGATTTCCCCGACCCTCCCTTTTCATTGCCCAGGACAATGACATGCGCGTTCTGACCTGGTGTCAAATGTCCAACTCCATCCCGGATGGAATGATTTTGGCGTAATCGGGCCGGGCTCACAAGGCCAAGCATGGCTAACAAATAGTATACCCTTAACGGGGGTTGCAAAATTGAGACTTGCGGTTGCCGCTCAGATCAGCCCCAGACGCGACAATTGCTTTGCCATTTCGTCACTTAGCTCGCCACTGCCGGGAGATTGGTCAATGTCGGCGGGCGCGTCTTTTGCTTTAAGATACCGCCATCCCTGAAACGGGCGCCGGGCCCGGGGCGCCGTTCTGACAATTTGCGGGTCTAAAATGATGTCGCAGCAACTCAACCCGTCGGCGCGGACGCCAGCCTCCAGTGCAACAATTTTCTGTCGGCAGCACATCTGACCGGAAATAATCCAGTAAAGCGAACCGCCGGCCAAAAGTTCATCGCGCCGTTTGGGCATCATTCGGGTGCGGTGCCAGTTGTTGCCGTCGGCGCGGGCTTCGCCAGCGGCCGCCCGAACCGCGCGGTGGGCGATCAGATCGTCAATCGAGGACACACCGACGCACAGTTTGGCCAAATGGATCACGGGGGGGATTTTGCCCGCTGGATAGTATCGATTTCATCCATATCCACCACCCAGGTCTCCTTGAGAGCTTCAGTGCGCCACGCGGCCATGGCCGGCAAATCGTGCATGGCGGCCATATAGGCTCGTGAGGTGTCCGATACTTCAATATCATAGGTTTTCAGCCGGGTGACCACCGGCGCAAACATGGCGTCAGCGGCGCAAAAGCCACCAAACAAAAACGGCCCCCCCGAACGGGCCAGCGCGTCCGACCAGATCGTCTCGATACGTTTTAAATCCGTTGCAATGTCAGCGGGATTTACCCGCCCGGGATGGAAGGCGCGCAGGTTCATCGGTGCCGCGTTGCGCAGGCCGAAAAAGCCGCCATGCATCTCGCAGGCCATGAACCGGGCCCGGGCCCGATCCGCCATATCCGCAGGCCAGATCGCTTTTTCGGGGTGCCGGTCAGCCATGTACTCGATTATGGCCAGACTTTCCGCGATCACCAGATCCCCATCGACCAGCACCGGAACCGCCCCGGTGGGAGAAATCTTGTTCAGATGGGCTTTCCAGCCCTCCCCGTTCAACAGCGCGGTTTCCTCATCAAATGCGATATCAAAATGGGTCAGCACCAACCACGGGCGCAAGGACCAGGACGAATAGTTCTTGTTGGCGATAATCAGTTTCATCTCATCTCCGCGTATTTGTTTTCCCCACTCCCCGGCACTCGTTTTACACAAGAAAAAGGCGCCGGTTGTCCAGCGCCTTAAGATCGTTTCTTTTCGGTTGGTATAAGGGGCGCGGCCCTAAACGCCTGTTACAACCGAAATGACAAACCCGGCTGAAACCAGACACACCAGTGTCCATGAAGCGGCCCGCCAGCACACTGCCTTGGATTGGGCGTGCATATGATCTCCTGTAGTTGTTTCTATATTCCGCAACTTAACCAATTCGCCCGGTTAAAGCGCCGGAGGAAGGGCACCGAACCGTGCGGTAAGGTTCTATTAATCACAGTGGCCGCCACAATCAAGCCGGATTTTTGCCTTGTGTCCGCCAGATTATGCTTGCGTTGGCTGGCCGGCTGATTCAGGCCAGGTCACGGACTTAAACAAGCCAGATCGCCGCCAGTCCCAAAAAGGCGAAAAAACCCACCACATCGGTTACCGCGGTAACAAAGGCGCTTGAGGCAATGGCGGGGTCAATCCGCATCTTGTCGAGGGCAATGGGGATGAGAATTCCCGAGAGACCAGCGGCCACCAGATTGATGATCATGGCCACGCCGATCACGACCCCAAGACGCAGATCATCAAACCACACCAGTGTGACGACGCCGATCACCAGGGCAAACACCACCCCGTTGGCCGCGCCCACCAGCCCCTCCCGGGTGATCATGCGCGAAGCATTGAACGTATCGAGGTGACGGGTGGCAATGGCGCGCACGGTGACGGTCATGGTCTGGGTGCCGGCATTGCCGCCCATGGAGGCAACAATGGGCATCAGCACCGCCAGCGCCACCATCTGTTCAATGGTTGCATCAAACACACCGATCACCATGGAGGCGAGAACGGCGGTGACCAGATTAACCGCAAGCCAGGTCAGCCGACTTTTAAGGGTATCCCAGACATTGTCGGCGACATCCTCGTCGCCAACCCCGGCCAGGCGCCTGAAATCCTCATCAGCTTCTTCGTGAATGACATCGACAATGTCATCAATGGCAAGCACACCGACCAGACGCTTGCTGGCATCGACCACGCCGGCTTCAAGCAGATCATACTGCTCAAACAGCCGGGCGGCTTCTTCCTGATCCTCGTCCGCCGCCACTTCGATAATATTGGTGTTCATGATGTCGGCGATGGACTGGGGCCGGCTGGAGCGCAAAAACCGGTCCAGCGCTATGGTGCCGACCAGTTTGTATCCCGGATCAACCACATAAATCTGATAAAACTCGTCGGGCAGATCGGGCTGGGTGCGCATGTAGTCGATGGTCTGGCCAACGCTCCAGAATGGCGGAATGGCGATGAAATCGGTCTGCATGCGCCGGCCGGCGCTATCCTCGGGGAAATCAAGGCTGCGCTTGAGGGAAAGCCGCTCAAATGTTGGCAACGCTGCTAGAATTTCGGCCCGGTCGGGTTCTTCAAGATCTTCAAGAATGAAAACCGCGTCGTCATTGTCGAGGTCCTGCACACCGCGGGCGATGTCGGCGTTGGGAATTTCCTCCATCAGGCCAACGCGGATGGCCTCGTCAACTTCGGTCAAAGCCTCAAAATCGAAACGGTCGCCAAGCTGACGAACCAGGGCCCGGCGTTGTTCGGCGTTAAGGGCGGCCAGTACATCGCCACTTTCAGACGGGTGCAGGCCTTCCATCGCGGCGGCCACGGCGGCCTGATTGTCCGCCTCGATGTTGGCGATGAGGCGCTCGATCCAACTCCGGTGCAAATGCCCGTCTTCGCCGCGCATCTCGGGATGGGTTGTGGTGTTGTTTGATCCGGGCGGCTTTGTTTCGGGTTCCAGGGTCATTTGTGCGCACCGTTTCATGGGTTCATTGCTGCCCCCAAGTCTAGCGCCAATCAATTAAGCTCATGTCACCGACGGAACATGTCCGGTCAAAACCGTTTGCAGGATGAGAGAAACGCCGCGCGCAATGTTGTTTCGCGCCGGGGGCAAATCAAAGAATATCGCCGGTGTTTTTCAGGTCAGGGCAAACGGCGCCATG